>NZ_JAYTLQ010000029.1:0-77689 GCF_043729335.1 Crenothrix sp.
AATTTCAGGGTCATGGGGTTTCAGTGCAGTTTTTATCACTGCACTATGTCAAAAATCCCTACAAATTAACACCTGCATTGATTTGTAGGGACTACCCGGAATTCTTTGTTATCCCTAGCCCATAATTCCAGTTTTTTTTCCTGTTTTAAACCGACCAGGGTAATTGCTTTAGGAGGGAAAGACACCTTGGCTTTGGTGAAATAATTGTTAAGTTTGCGCGTCACATGTTTACCGTAAATTTGCATAATATCTTCTACGGTTCTTTCGCCTAACGGATTAATTGGCGGAATATAATTTGGCCTGATTTGCCCCCGAGGCTTTACCAATGTGACATCAGTTGGCCTATTTATGGGCTGGTATTCGGAGCAAGCGACCAGTAATGCTGTCAGGGTTAAGCTGGCAATGATTTTACTTGTTGATTTCATAATGTGCGAGATAAAGAGGTTAGAGATTGTTGTACATTTTAAGCCATTAACATCTTAAGCTGTTTTCTAATCCTTTAAATACCCGTCGCTATTTACACTTTATTAGCGAGTTACGGCCATACGGTGGATAACGTAGGGTGGTTTCGCGCCACAAAACTACTAATCCTATCACCATGCAAGCCTATTCCGGAGATATTCAAACGGATTCCTTCCAATGAACGCCTATGTTGTATTGGCTGCGGTGGTTTGCTGGCGCGAAGCCACCCTACGCGATCTGGAATGGTTTGTAGAAGGAATTGCCTATGGCTCTCAGGTTGGAGAACCTGCCACACATTTAAAACCTAACGATACAACCAACCCAACAGACGAAGCTTTCTATATGCCAATTGATTATATATCGGGTATTAATGCCGCTGTTTTGACAACTCCGTAAATATCCATTCATAGTCATAAGCTTATGGCTATGAGTGTCTACTCAAAGCTGAAATATCGGAGTTAAGAATGTATGTGTGGATTATGCTATCTAAACGCTTGAATCAGCTTTAGTTTGTGGGCGGCAGATCAATACAATCCAAGTTGCAATTGCGCCACTTCTGACATCATATCCCGTGACCAAGGCGGATCAAGCACCACTTCAACTTCCACTTTACCCACACCCGGTAAAGCACGAATACACTTTTCCACATCGCCCTGAATAACCGGCCCCATACCGCAACCTGGTGCAGTCAGTGTCATAATGACATGCACATCATTCTCATCAGTGTGGGTTTCTGAAGGCCTGACATTGCAATAATACACCAAGCCTAAATCCACAATATTAACCGGAATTTCGGGGTCGTAAATGGTTTTCATCACTTCCCAGCAGTTTTGTTCCACGGCTTCAGGGCTGGTTTCTGTTACCAACGTATGCAGCTGATGCGGCTCTTTGCCTAAAGCATCGGCATCTTCACTGGAAATACGTACCATATGGCCGTAGTCAGTCACCACCGTATAGTTACTGCCTAAAGCCTGGTGTATGGTGACGATAGCCCCTTGTTTTAAGGTGGTCGCATCACCATCAGGTACAGTGATTACATTCACATCACGGGTTAAAACAACATCTTCTCTTTCTGCCATAGTTTTTATAAATGAATAGTATGTGCGTCTATTGTTTGACCGGTTATGCCGATGCTCGCATCGCCAAATAAATATAAAACTGCCGGAGCTAAGGAGGTGGTAGGCGGTAACTCGGCCTTATCTTCACCTGGAAACGCCCTGTTTCGCAGTGGTGAATCCACAGGCCCTGGCACTAAAACGTTGACACGAATTTTGTTGGATGATTCAAGTTCTTCTGCCATTATTTTGGCCAAGGCTTCCACTGCAATTTTAGATACGCCGTAAGCACCGGTATAAGCCTGCGCGATTCTAACCGTAGAGTCTGAAGTAAATACAATGGAGGCGGTTTTACTTTTTTGTAGCACTGGCAATAAAACCCGTGTGAGTAAAAACGGTGCGCTAAGATTGACATTTAAACTATGCCCCCAATCTTTAGTATCCAGCAAAGCCATGGGCGTAAAGGCAATAAACTCTGCCGCACAATGCAACAATCCCTGCAACGAGCCATAAGTAAACTCAACACGATTGGCAAGCTCCTGGTAATCGTTTTCGCTAGCGCCTGCCAAATCAAACGGATACATAATAGGCTCGGGGGCACCGATAGCTACTATGCTATCGTACGTGCTTTCCAGCTTGGGAATGTTTTTGTCCAGCAAAATAACATGAGCGCCTGCTTGCGCTAAAGTAATCGCTGCGGCACTGCCTACGCCGCCAGCGGCACCGGTAATTAAAATAACTTGTTTTTTTAGTGACATACGCTTGCACTTATCCAGGCTGAGTGTATTTGAATTAGTCTCATTGCAGCTGTTCGGATGTTGGTTTGATGATATTTAACAACGGCTGTAATGGGATTATCTGTATGGAATCACAAAGCTAATAAATACTCAGCCACTACTCTGCACGTTTAAAAGCAGCGATGTAATTAATATCTATGTCTTTGCCAAGACTAAAATGCTTGTTAAAAGGATTGTATTCAATACCGACCATACCTTGCAATTCAAGGCCTACAGCTCGTGCTGACTGGCTTAACTCCGAAGGCTTTATAAATTTGTGATAGTCATGCGTCCCTCTCGGGAGCATTCTCAGGATATGTTCAGCAGCGACTATAGCTAAGGCATAGGCTTTGGGTTTACGGTTAAGTGTAGAAAAAAACACCATTCCTCCCGGTCTAACCAGGGTAGCGCAAGCGGCTATAATTGACCCCGGATCAGGCACATGCTCTAACATTTCCATACACGTTACATGGTCAAAACTGCCAGGCTGCTGTTCGGCTAATTTCTCTGCACTGATTTTTTGATAATGGGCATGAATGCCGGTTTCTAACGCGTGTAAATCAGCCACATCAATCAAGTCTTCACTTAAATCTATCCCCAAAGCGTCTGCGCCGTGCTTGGCCAAACCTTCGGTTAAAATACCACCGCCACACCCTACATCTACTATACGTCTACCGGCGAGACTGATGTAGCGTTGAATAAAGCTAATACGCAAAGGGTTAATGTCGTGTAAGGTTTTGAATTCACCTTTAGTATCCCACCAGCGCTCAGCCATTGAACCAAACTTGTGAATTTCATGTGGGTATACGTTTTCTTTTGCGGTCATGGTATGAATCCTGATTTAAGCCGTCATAGTTTACTATACCTGTGACGGTTCGTCATGGGTTGATAGCCCTCTCTAAAAAAAGAGGATATTTCGACACAATCTCGCTAAACATAAAGCACAGTAAATAGAGTCAAACAAGCTCCGAATACCCCGTTTTAAAATCTGGATAAATAAACCGGTAGCCCAATTTTTTAAGCCTGTCATTACGACACCGCTTGTTCTTCTCGCTATTCTCTTCGCTATTTTTAGCAATGGGTGGATCGCAATTTAATGTCTCGGTCATCCAGGTGATGACATCCCACAGGCGCGCAGGATCGTTATCACTGGCTAAATAACATTGCTCAAGCTTAACACCCGCCAAGCGTTGTTCCAGCAAAAACATTAATACGCCAACGCAATCGCGCTGATGGATTCTATTGGTGTAATAAGGCGGATGTTGCTGAATTACCGGTGTTTGCCGTGCCATTTTCAGTAAATATTCACGTCCTCGCCCATAAATACCTGAAAAGCGCACGACAACATTGGCCAGATTATCTGCCATCAGTTTTTGCTCAGCGTTTACGATTTTTAAACTGGTCGTTTTTGTTGGCACAGTCACTGAATCTTCATCAACCCATTCGCCTTGCGATTGAGCGTAGACACTGGTGGACGACACAAATATCCACGCTGCTTTTGTAGGCGCTTGAGCAAAGCGGTTAAGCAGGTTATTAATGCCGGTTTCGTAAATGTCGTGATAACTGTTTTCGTTGCGGCCATCAGCGGATACAATAAAGAAAATATGTTCGAAGTCTGTTGCTAACCCTTCTAAATCGGCAGATGAAGTAATATCCGCACGGATAAACTTAACCTTTTCTGTGTTAGCAACGGGCGGATTACGCTTGAGTCCAGTCACGTCATGTCCGGCTTGCGCTAATAAATTGGCCAGCTCATAACCTATAGCGCCACAACCAACGATGAGAATTTTTGCCATGTCACACCGCGTTAGTCAGTTGTAATTCTTGCGGATAAGGCAACATATAGTAAGAATCTTCTATATAAGGATCCGGAGATTTACGAAAATGATGTTTAAGCAAAGTTAACGGCACTATAAGCGGCACTTCGCCTCGTCTATAACGTTCAATCAGCTCACCCATTTCAGCTTTGTCATCGGCGGTAAGCTCTTTTTTTAAATAGCCTTGAATATGCTGTAGTACGTTGACATGGCTTTTACGGCTAGCTAATTTTTTTAGAGTGGCCATCAACTGCACAATATAAGTGTCTGCAACTTCATTAACATTGTCTTTGGTTACTGTTGCTAACAACTGGCCTAGATCCACATAATTAGCATGGCTCATGATAATCAATTTGTGCCGCGCATGAAATTGCGTCAAACGCTGGGGTGATAAGCCTTCTTTTAACAACTGCTTCCAGCGGTGCAGCACATAAACACGCTGGATAAAGTTTTCACGTAACTTTGGATCACCGAGCCGACCTTCCTCTTCAACCGGTAACAGCGGGTTGTTACGCATCATTTGGTCGGCATAAATACCGGTGCCCATTTGTTGCGGCTGTTCGTTGACATAGACCTTAACCCGTTCCATGCCACAACTGGGCGAACCTTTTTTCAGGATGTAGCCGCACAAATCATTATGAACCGATTTTTGCTGGTTAGCATAGTCACGTAAGGGGGCTGTAAAATCTTGTTCCGGACTTTTTACCCTTAAGCAGTGTATATCCTTATCTATTTTTACCAAATGAATAATAGGACGTGGTGTACCCATGCCAATAGCAACTTCCGGGCAAAATGGCTGGAAATCAAAATACTCGGCTAATGTGCCAACAATGTAGGCGTCCCGTTTGTGGCCGCCATCAAAGCGCACCGGTTGGCCAAGAAGACAACTGCTGATACCGACTGGGATTTTATTCATAATAGGTTAAATAAATAGCTTGAGGCGATTTGCATGTACCTAAACTCATACGTTCAATCAATAATGTCTGCTTGCTCCAGACTTTCAGGTTTAAAAAGCTCAGCAATGAGTGCAATATGGGGTTGTAATTGCGGAATCACCGGAATTTTCCAGGCTTTATCGACGATACGGGCAAATATATTATCCAGCCAAGGCCGATTGGATTTTGCTTGCTGCATGACAAATTGGTAGGATTCACCATCACTAACAATAGCAAAACCATCCATTCGCACCTCAATAGGCTCCGCTTCACCTAACAGTTGCACTTGAGCGTAGGCTGTTCTAGTGTCGAGATCAAAACTAAAATCGGTTATTTCTGCAATGCCCTTAAGTTTGTAATTAGCCACCCAAGTGATTAATTTATTGGGCGTCCATTTTATGGCTTTCTTTACGATACCGACTTTTAAACTCATGGTTAGCCTTTAATTTAATGTTAATTGGGTTATGACGAGAATTTTAACGGTTAGGGTTTGGCATTTGATACACGAATCAAGCAATCCCTAAAACATCCTGCATATCATACAGACCCGTTTGTTTGCCCTGCAACCAAACAGCCGCCCTAACTGCGCCATTGGCAAACGTCATCCGGCTAGTGGCTTTATGAGTAATCTCCACTCGTTCACCTTCATCGGCAAACATAACCGTGTGTTCGCCCACAATATCGCCCGCACGAATAGTGGAAAAACCGATGGTTTTACGATCACGTTCGCCAGTGTTGCCTTCTCGGCCATAAATTGCACAATCTTTTAAATCACGATCCAGTGCCTTGGCAATCACTTCGCCCATGCGCAATGCCGTACCGGACGGCGCATCAATTTTATGCCGATGATGGGCTTCAATGATTTCAATGTCCGTGTAATCGCCCATGACTTTGGCGGCAATTTCCAATAATTTGAGCGACAAATTTACGCCGACACTCATATTGGGTGCAAACACAATGGCCACATCGTTAGCCGCAGCTTGTATGGCGGTTTTTTGCTCATCCGTGTAACCGGTCGTACCGATCACCAGTTTTTTGCCCGCTTTACGGCATATTTCAATCACCGCCATAGAAGCATCAGGACGGGTAAAATCGATTAATACATCAAATTGATCCAGCACAGACGTTACATCATCAACAATAATAATGCCCAAAGACCCGATTCCAGCCAATTCTCCGGCATCTTTACCGATAGCAGCGCTACCAGGTCTGGAAATAACCGTCGTCAGCAAACTATTGCTGCTGACCGCTGCTTTAATTAAACAAAGCCCCATGCGCCCTGATGCGCCAATAACTGCAATTCGCATGCTTATTATCCAGTTAATTTATCAAAAAAACTCTTTACGCCGTCTGTCCACGAATGTTCCTGTGGATTATGTTTTTTACCGCCACCACTGAGTGATTGCCCCAGTTGTTCAACCAAAACTTTCTGTTCTTTGGTTAAATTTACCGGCGTTTCAATTTGCACTTTACACAGCAAATCGCCCACTGCTCCGCCACGTACAGGCTTAACGCCTTTGCCCCGCAATCTGAACAGTTTGCCGGTTTGGGTTTCAGCAGGAATTTTTAACGATACCTTGCCGTCCAGTGTAGGCACATGAATATCATCGCCTAAGCACGCGGTGACAAAACTGATCGGCACTTCGCAGTATAAGTTAGCGCCATCACGCGTAAAAATCTCATGATCTTTAACCTGGATTTGTACATACAAATCGCCTGCAGGAGCGCCGCGCTCACCCGCCTCACCTTCTCCGGTTAAGCGTATTCTATCGCCTGTATCGACACCTGCGGGGATTTTTGCCGATAAAGTTTTGCTTTCTTGTACGCGGCCTTGGCCATGGCATTTACCACACGGATCTTTGATTTGCTTGCCCGTGCCACGGCAGGTAGGACAGGCTTGTTGCACAGAAAAGAAGCCTTGCTGCATGCGTACTTGGCCATGACCATGACAGGTAGAGCAAATCACAGGACTTGTGCCTTTTTTAGCGCCAGAACCCGTACATTCACTGCACACTACAGCAACAGGGATACGAATTTTGGCCTCGGTACCAGCAACCGCTTCTTCCAGTGACAGCTCTAAGTTATAGCGTAGGTCATCACCGCGCTGTGCTGCGCCGCCACGTCTGCCATTCCCAAATATATCGCCAAACACATCGCCGAATACATCGCTAAAGCTTTCTGCGCCAAAACCGCCTGGCCGTCCACCACCGGATTGATCGACACCGGCATGGCCAAATTGGTCGTAAGCGGCACGTTTTTTGGAATCGGATAGAATCTCATAAGCTTCTTTAATTTGCTTAAATTTGATTTCAGCCGCTTCAGGATTATCCGCATTGCGGTCGGGATGATGCTTCATCGCCATACTGCGATAGCTTTTTTTTATTTCTGCGTCGCTGGCGTTTCTATCTACGCCGAGGAGTTTGTAAAAGTCTTCTTTTGCTGCCATGGAATGTTATTTTTGTGTGTTGTCAGGGTAAAAATCTTCGTCTAATAACTGTTTTTGCTCATAAGAGCATGTTACTGGAAATGTTGCTAGGGGTAATTTTGTCTCATTAACAGCTAATTTTACCGCGCGGCCATAAGATTTTTCGATAGCTTCAGTGAGATAGTTCTTCAAGCTGGGCATATCGCTTAAAAGATAATCAAGTTGTATACGTTGTTCATTGATGGAAGAATTCCAGCTATTACAGCGCATAGCAGGTTGATACTGCCATTTTAATAGATGGGCTATCAGGATGATAAGGCGATTAACCAATTCTCTTTTATTGCTTTTTGCCATATCCTCTAATTCTTCGATTAAGTGAGTGGTATCAATTTCACTAAACCGCGCTTGTTTTAACAACAAGATATGTTCTTGGGTCCATAAATTAAAATCATGGTCGTAAAGCGTTTGGATATTCATTAGTGCCCTACCGTAAATAAAAAAGCGTGGTTACGCATTAATAACCCAGCTTTCAAGAGCACTGCATTAAGTTAAGCAAGAAATCTCCCTTTCCTACTGGAGAAGGGGCGTGTTCTTAACTTAATGGCAGTGACTTTCAAGAGATGTTACGCATTGTCCACGAAAACCACAAAAAACTCCAACAGACATGATGCTGTAACGAACTGCCTTGCTCTACCGGTTAAAACGCCAAAGCAGGTCTAGCATATTCCCTTCTAACTAAAGGAAAATATTGCCGACCTGCTCAATTGGTTTTACTTATTTATCGTCTTTAACTTCTTCAAACTCGGCATCAACCACACCGTCATCTGCCGCGTGAGCAGATGATCCACCCGCAGCGTTACCCGCGTCTTCGCCACCGGCTTTTTGTGCATAAACACGTTCGGCCAGTTTACCAGACAATTCAGTCAGTGCATTGGTCTTGGCTTCGATGGCATCCTTGTCTTCATCTTTAACCACCTCTTTCAAGGCGTTGATGGCTTCTTCAATGCTGGCTTTTTCAGCAGCATCCACTTGCTCAGCCAATTCTTTCAGTGACTTTTCGGTAGCGTGGATCATGCCCTCCGCATGGTTACGGGCGTGTACCAGTTCAGTCAATTTACGGTCTTCATCCGCATGGGCTTCAGCATCTTTAATCATGCGTTCCACTTCATCAGGTGACAACCCACTAGAGGCTTTAATAACAATCGATTGTTTTTTGCCCGTGGCCTTGTCTTTAGCCGATACGTTCAAAATACCGTTGGCATCAATATCAAAAGACACTTCAACTTGTGGAATACCACGGGGAGCCGGAGGTATATCCGCCAGATCGAAACGTCCAAGTGATTTATTGGCAGCCGCTTTCTCACGTTCACCTTGCAACACATGAATGGTCACAGCAGTCTGATTGTCATCCGCTGTTGAAAATACTTGTGAAGCATTGGTCGGAATGGTGGTGTTTTTTTCAATCAGCTTGGTCAGGATGCCGCCCATGGTTTCAATACCCAAAGACAAGGGAATAACATCTAGCAACAATACGTCTTTAACATCGCCTGATAAAACCCCCGCTTGAATGGCAGCGCCCAGAGCGACTGCTTCATCTGGATTGACATCTTTACGCGGTTCTTTACCGAAAATGTTTTTGACCATTTCCTGCACTTTAGGCATACGGGTTTGGCCGCCTACCAAAATGACATCGTTAATGTCAGATGCAGAAAGCCCAGCGTCTTTTAACGCGGTAATACAAGGACCTTTAGTGCGTTCAATCAACTCCTCTACCAAAGACTCCAGCTTGGCGCGGGTTAATTTAACGTTTAAATGTTTAGGCCCTGTGGCATCCGCCGTAATATACGGCAAATTAACATCGGTACTTTGCGCCGAAGATAATTCAATCTTGGCTTTTTCTGCCGCTTCTTTCAAACGTTGCAGCGCCAATGGATCGTTATGTAAATCAACTGTAGTTTCTTTTTTGAACTCATTGGCCAAATATTCAATCACACGTGAGTCAAAATCTTCACCGCCCAAAAAGGTGTCGCCGTTAGTGGACAATACTTCAAACTGGTGTTCGCCGTCGATTTCAGCAATTTCAATAATCGATACGTCAAACGTACCGCCACCCAAATCGTAAACAGCAATTTTGGTGTCACCTTTGGGTTTGTCCATACCGAACGCCAACGCCGAAGCCGTCGGTTCGTTGATAATACGTCTGACTTCAAGACCCGCAATACGACCGGCATCCTTGGTCGCTTGACGTTGTGAATCATTGAAATACGCCGGTACGGTGATAACTGCTTCGGTGACTTCTTCGCCTAAATAAGCTTCGGCATCTTTTTTCAGCTTCATCAAAATACGTGCTGAAATTTCTGGCGAGGCCATTTTTTTGCCGCGCACTTCAACCCACGCATCACCGTTTTCTGCTTCAACGATTTTGTAAGGCACCATTTTGATGTCTTTTTGTACGACATCATCTTTAAAACGACGACCAATCAAACGCTTGATGGCAAACAGCGTGTTGTTAGGGTTGGTGACCGCTTGACGCTTGGCGGATTGACCGACCAATACTTCGTCATCACCGGTAAACGCAATAATAGAAGGTGTAGTACGCGCACCTTCGCTGTTTTCGATCACTTTAGCAACGCCGTTTTCCAGCACTGCAACGCATGAATTGGTGGTTCCTAAATCGATTCCGATTATTTTAGCCATTGACTATACTCCAGACTTTAATAGATGTTGTAAATGATGATACCAATATGGGGGCTGTTTTAATGTCTTCAAGCCTTTTAGTTATCGGCTAACGGTTTTTCTGCGGCTTTTGCCACCACAACCATCGCAGGGCGCAGTAAACGGCCATTTAATAGATAGCCTTTTTGGAACACAGTCACCACGCTATTAGGTTCAGCGCCTTCCACTTCCTGTACCATGACAGCCTGATGGTGATCAGCATTAAAGGCTTGCCCAACCGGGTCTAGGGTTTCAATTTTAAAGCGGGCAAACGCGGCTTCAAATTGTTTAATGGTCAGTTCACTGCCTTCACGAAATTTTTGCACTTCTTCGCTATCGCCGGTCGCCGCTTGCAAACCCAGTACCAAGCTGTCTAGTACCGACAGCATTTCCTTGGCAAAATTGGTCAGCGCAAATTTATGCGCGTCTTCTAAATCCTTTTGGGTACGTCTTTTCAGATTTTCCATTTCTGCCATTGCACGAACCGCTTTATCCCAGTTGTCTTGAGCTTTCTGTTCCGCAGCATCCAATGCTTTTTGCAGTTCTTCAACCGTGGGTTCTAGCTCAAGCAATTCCGTGTGTTCACTGTTATCTTGAATGTTGATTTCGTCTTGAATTTCAGGCGTTTCCTGATCAGTACTCATATTTGGAGTTTCCTATCTGTTAGTTAATATTTAATTTTGTTATAAGTAGGGATAACCTTACTTTTAAAAAGACAGGTTAATGCAAACTTAACAATCAAGGTTTATCTAACTATGGGGATGTTGGATTAGGATTCAAGGCTGCGCTTAATAATTTTGCGGTAATGTCAACAAACGGGATAATTTTTTCGTAGGCCATGCGTGTAGGACCAATAACGCCCAAAACGCCCACCACTTTATCACTGATATGATAAGAGGAAGTCACCAGACTGCACTGGTCAAAGACCTGATAGCCGGATTCTTCGCCAATAAATATTTGTACACCGCTAGTCTTCATACATTGATCAAGCAGATAAATAACATCCTGCTTTTGATTAAACGCATTAAAGAGTTTTTTTAAATGATCCCGACCTGCCAATTCAGAAAACTCCATCAGATTGGTTTCGCCGGTTAGTACGTAATCTTCTTTGGGATTTTCGTCTTCAAACGCCAGTTGCGCTATTTTGACGGCATCGAGCAGGCTTTGGTTAATGCGTTGCTGATCATCTTGCAATTCTTTAAACACAGATTCACGAACTGCCGCAAGGCTATGTCCACTGTATATAGAGTTGAGATAGTTACCAACCTGCTGTAATTCTGCCGCACTGAAAGCCCGCGTAGTTTGAATGATTTTGTTGTGAACTTCCTGTTCATTAGTCACAAATATCACCAAAACACGCGCATTGGATAAAGACAAAAATTCAATATGCCGTAAGCAGACTAACTCTCGTTTGGGCAGCGTTACTACACCCGCCATTTGTGTAAGCTCAGACAGCAACCGTGAGGCGCGACCTATAATATCTTTATTACCATCCCGGGCGCTTAGTTCGTGGTGTACCCTTGATAATTCGTTAGACTCCAGCGGTTTGACAGTCAGTAAAGAATCGACAAACAATCGATAGCCGCTGGCGGTAGGAATGCGTCCTGCAGAGGTGTGCGGTGAATGCAAAAAGCCCATGTCCTCAAGATCAGCCATAACATTGCGGATGGTGGCAGGACTTAGTTTTAAATCAGAATCTTTAGATAATGTTCTCGAACCTATCGGCTGGCCATCGCTGATATAACGTTCAATTAATATTTTTAATAGCTGTAACGATCTTTCATTTAAAACTTGCGCACTACTCACACCAACCTCTTTATTTACAGTAATTTAGCACTCATATAATTGGAGTGCTAACTTTTAAAAATATCAGCTGCCTGTATTCTTGTCAATACATTAAAAATAAGCGCTATTTGTCCACCAGAACACTAAAACACCGGAGAAAAAATGTTTACATTATAGGCTAGACCAATAACGTGTTTTTTACAGCAAGGTAATATTCCTGCAAGTATCTGTAGGCAAAGATTAAAACTGCAACGCCTCAAATCTAATACAGAAATCAAGAGATCGTTTGACTGGTTAAGAGGAAGGCACTATATTCCAGTGCAGAGCCCGCTAGGTTTATTATTTCTTTCTTTTCTATACATAACAGGAGAGCACCACATGATTCCATTCGATCTAACTGGCCCCATTATTTTCTTCGTCGTAATTTTGGCTTTTCTGTCACTGCGCATCGTAAAAGAATACGACCGTGGCGTCATTTTCTTTCTCGGTAAAGTTACTGGCGTACGCGGCCCCGGCCTTATTATTCTGATACCGATTCTTGAGCAGATGACCAAGGTTACCCTGCGCACGATCACCATGAATATCCCATCGCAGAAGATCATCACCAAAGACAACGTATCCATCGACATTGCGGCGGTTGCTTACTACAAGATTGTCGATCCTCAAAGATCGGTTATTGCTATTGAAGATATCACCAGCGCGGTGAAGCAGATCAGCCAGACTACTGTACGCAACGTGGTCGGTCAGTTTTCGCTGGATCAGTTGCTCTCGCAAACTGTCGATATTAATCTGCAAATCAAGAATGTGATTGACGGGCACACGGAACCGTGGGGCGCGGAAGTAACAGCCGTTGAGATTAAGGATATTACGCTTCCGGAGAATATGCAGCGAGCGATGGCAAAAGAGGCGGAAGCCGAACGTGAGCGCCGCGCCAAGATTGTCGCTGCCGAAGGGGAGTTTCAGGCGGCGGTCAAGTTAGGCGAAGCAGCGGACATTATTGCTGCGCATCCGGTTGCGCTGCAATTGCGCACACTTCAGACCATGGCGGAGATTGCCACGGAGAAAAACTCTACGATTATTTTTCCTGCGCAGTTTATGACGACCGTGCATGAGGCGCTTTCAATGGTTAAGCAAGATAGTAGTAATAAGTAGTTGCTCAGATCAGAGGCCACGCCGAGACATGAGACGCATCATCGCGAAAGATGCGCTTCACTTCGTTTAGCAAAAACTATGGCTCTGTGCAGGAGGCTTTTTTGGGGCGAATAATTTCTCCAGACCCGCATTCTAGCTGTATTCGGCCACAACCAGACACACAAAATTCAAAGGCTCGAACCAACAGAAAGAATTATGTATAAATTGCTTGTATTATCGTGCCGTAATGAATTCTAAATTCTTGCTAGTTAAATTTTTATTGGGAGAAATCAAAATTATGAAGAAGAGTTTAATCATACTTTTAGGATTGCAATTCTTGGCCAGTGCATCTTTTGCTGGTATACCTGAGCAAATTACAAACAAAGAAGAAATCAACAAAATCTTGTCGCAAATCCCCGTTACAGATAAAAATATGAATTACCGAAATATCGGTGAAAGACTGGCTAATATTGGAATGACAGTTGACAACATCATGATTTATAAAATCACAAAAAAAAGCGACATTGAATCCGATGAAGATAGACTTGGCGATGTAATTTTCCAAGTTTATACAAGCAATCCGTCATCAATTCTTACAACACAATATTGCGATATGCTTGGATCGCCAACATATTTAAAACGAAATGGGAAATACATTCCACAAGACAGAACAGCCGTTTGGTTAATGACCAGTAAATGTTAATTACCGAAAAAGGTGAAAGCTAGCAATGCGAGTTACATTTGATACCAACACCTTAGATCGTGCAGTTCGGCCTAATAGGTTTCCAAAAGATATGCGTCAACCCGAATACTTTAAGATTCAACAAGGATTAGTTTCTGGTTCAATTGAAGGTTTTTTTTGCGAAACAATTGTCACATGCGAGGGTATTCAAAAAATTGATCGTGCGGAGGTATTAAGTAGTATGACGTTGACATCGACACGAGAAAATATGCAAAACGAAGTTGGAGAAGATGTTATTAAAATAACTATTAAGCCTGAAATGCCGAAGCGGAAACCTTTACACCCCGAAGTTCTCTCACGTTTGCAGGCAGCCCTTAAAGTTGGCATGAGGGTGCTCGGTGCTCCAAGAATAGGTGGTGTACGGATAGAAGATCCTAATAATGTAATATATTTTCAAGAAGTTACCAACTCTGTAGCTCAATCTGAGCGTTTAGATAGATATCATAAAGCCGCTATGGCTATTGAAGGTCGAGGAGTCGGTTTTGCACAAATTTATAGCTTGGCGGCGAAATTGGCACAACGAGCTGATGTAAGAGAACTGTGGTATAAAAGTCTCGGACGAACCAAAGATGTTCACGAGGAAAATGCGGTAAAACGTGCAGTTGCTGAGTGGGCTGACGGTGATACTATCGCCGCACATATTGGCTATGGAATTGATTTCCTTTGTACGGAGGATAATGCGAGTAAATCAAACGTTAATTCTATTTTTAACAAAGAAAACCGTGATTGGCTAAATGAGCACTTCAGTGTGCAAATTATTGGGCTTAGTGATCTAGCAAAAATGATTTAGAGGCATAGAACGCGCTAAACGCAGTGAAGTGCATCAATAGCGAGCCATGCATCAACTTACATTGTATATTCTACATGGGTCAATAAAAACTCAACTCCGATGGTTGCCACATTATTTCTATGAGGAAAGCCAATGATCCAGAGCAAACACGTTTTGGGCAGCGACTTGAGCAGGATTGATGCTCATGTGATACAGCCTGATGAATGCGAAGAAATTTCTGAGTTAACGGACGAATTTTTTGAACAAGCTATTTTGCACGTAGACGGCAAACTGATCCGACCCGGTCGACCCAAAGCACAAAGCCGTCAAGCGAAACCAAAATCACCGATTCCCCCACTGCTACCCTATAAACATTCCATCGCCTGCTCTGGTTGCTATTCTATCCGTCTTCCGCTCAATTTTGGTGTAAAATTACATCAAAAATGCACCTTTAGAGGAGGACTAATGATACGGCAAAGCATTTCTTTTACTGCACCTAACGATAAATGGCTAAACAATCTAGTTGAGCGCGAGGAATATTCCAGCAAAAGCGAGATTGTAAACGACCTGATAAGAAAGGCGCGGACACAACAAAGCGAGATTGAACTGATACGCGCCAAACTCATCGCGTCAGAAAAAAGTGGCTTTATTAACCAGACTACCGAGGAAATCCGCGCAGAGTTCAAAGCAGAGCTACGGCGTAATGGGGAACTATAAAATTACAGAGGCTGCAAAAGAAGACCTCAGACGCATTTACCACCGAGGTATTCGAGAATACAGCGAAATTCAGGCGGACAAATATTACGATGCCCTTTTTAATCGTTTTGACCAAATAGCAGAAAATCCCTATCTATATCAGCCTGTTGATTATATACGGGCAGGTTACAGGCGCTGTGTTTGTGGGGTAGATAGTATTTACTATCGTATGGGGGACAATACCGTAGAAATCATCAATATCTTGGGTCGGCAAAACATTGATGAAATCTTTTAACCCGTAAGGTGAGATCGGCTACTGATGCTTGCCCATCAACGCGATAAGCCGCAATTGCCGAAGGCTGACGTCAACTTGTACCTACCGAAAGCGACGCCAGCAATTTTATTAGCTCTTGAGCCGTCGCTGTTGAAGACGCCGGATTCTGCCCAGTAATCAAGTGGCCATCAACAATCGCGAAACTCTGCCAGTCAGCGACCTTTTCAAAATGGCCACCCAAGCGCTTGAGTTCGTCCTCGACCAGAAACGGAACAACCTCAGTGAGGTGTACAGCCTCTTCTTCAGTGTTTGTAAAACCAGTGACGCGCTTCCCCTTCACCATCGGTTCGCCGTTAAACATCGCGTGATGCAATACGGCAGGGCCATGACAGACCGCCGCGACAGGTTTGCCTGCATTGTAAAACATTTCAATCAAAGTATTCGAGATCGGATCTTCAGCCAAATCCCACATCGGACCATGACCGCCCGGATAAAAAATCGCGTCGTAATCCCGCGCTTTCACCTCGGACAATTTCGTTGTGCTGGCCAGTACCACCTGCGCTTTGGGATCATTCTTAAATCGGCGTGTAAGCTCGGTCTGTCCTTCGGGCGCGTCGCTCTTAGGGTCGAGCGGCGGTTCGCCACCCTTGGGGGAAGCGACCGTAATGCTAGCGCCCGCATCAAGGAACGTGTAATAAGGCGCACAGAATTCTTCCAGCCAGAACCCCGTCTTCTTCCCTGTATTACCAAGTGTGTCATGAGACGTCATTACCATCAGAATTTTCATTGTATTTCTCCTTTGTTCAGGTGGTTATAAAACTACAGTTGCGATTAAGTCAAAAACGTGGAGACTAATCTGTTGGACGATGTAAAATGTTGATTTAACTTATTAAAATTAAAACTTTAAATTCACTATAATTTACAGACTTGATGTTTTTTAAAAAATTCATTTTAAGAACTTGAAATATTTCATATTCTCCACATTTTAAGTAGAGCACACCAATCGCCCGCGTTGTGCTATCTTGCGTCGACACATCCTACGATTTGCTCATCCTACGCAAGCTACAAAACTAAAAACCCGTAGGCACCGCATCCGGCAAACTGACGATTACCTGAAGTCAGCCTACAAAACGGCAGCCATTTTTGTTGTGTTATAATCCGGTATAGCTTTAGACAGGAGCCCTGAAATGACTGATAACGAATTGAAAGAACTGGTGGCAAGTTTGGCAGTTGGCAATAAAGAGCTGCGTGAGGCTCAAAAAGAAACCAATGCGCAAATGAAACACACTAATGAACAAATAAAGCGCACAGATGAACAAATAAAGCGCACTGATGAACAGATGCAGCGCACTGTTGAACAAATGAAACACACCGATGAGCAATTAAAGCGCACTGATGAACAATTAAAACGCACTGACGAAAAGCTGGAGCGTATTGGTATTCAGGTGGGTAATATCTCTAAAAATCAGGGCGACGTTGCCGAAGAATTTTTCTTTAATAGCCTGGCAAATAATACGCATTTGGGTTTAATTCATTTTGAAGACATCACCATGAATATGACGAAGCACCGTGGCCAGATACAAGAAGAATATGATTTGGTAATGACCAATGGGGATGCCGTTGGCATTATTGAAGTCAAATACAAAGCCCATGAAAATGACCTGGATAAACTGGAACGTAAAATGCGGCACTTCAAAAAATTGTTTCCTATTTACAACGCTTACAAACTGTATGGTGGCATTGCCTCGTTTCACATTAATGATGATGCAAAACGCCAAGCCTTAGAACGTGGTTTTTTTGTATTGCAACGCAGCGGCGAAGTAGTGCATACCGATTGTGCTGAAAAGTTACTGGTGCTATAAGCTGCAACCCAAACTTTTTATGATGAATGCTTTGCCCTGTAGATCGTCATATATTGCCAATAACCGCTTTTACAACCCAGCGATTAGCTAAGCCACACTGCCAGATTAACGACAGGGCTGTTGATCCATCCTGGAAAATATCATGCCCACCGCCCCATACACCGATGCCGAACGCAACGCCGTGTACCGTGCCATCTACGAACGCCGTGACATGCGCCATTTTCGCCCCGACCCTATTGATCCTGCCATATTAGAACGTTTACTACATGCCGCCCACGCAGCCCCAAGCGTCGGGTTTATGCAGCCGTGGCGGTTTGTGCGCATCAGTAATCTTGAGCTACGAAAAAACATTCATGCCCTAGTCGACCAAGAACGCGTCTGTACCGCCAAAGCTTTGAACGAACGCGAAGATGAATTTATGACGCTAAAAGTAGAAGGCATATTGGACTGCGCGGAACTTTGGATAGCTGCTTTGTGCGAGGCACGCGAACAGCACATCTTTGGCCGCCGCACCTTGCCGGAAATGGATTTAGCGTCATTATCCTGCGCTATTCAAAATATGTGGTTGGCGGCACGCGCAGAAGGCATCGGCATGGGCTGGGTATCATTGTTTGAGCCAGAAGCCTTAAAATCTGCCCTGGCAATGCCGGAAGGCAGTCACCCAGTCGCCATATTATGCTTAGGCCATGTGGACAGTTTTTATGACAAGCCTTTGCTAGAACACCAAGGCTGGGCAGAACGTAAAAACCTTAAGGCTCTGCTCTTTGACAACTGCTGGAATATCCCATGTCCGTAATCTTTAATATCCCTCATTTATCAATCGAACTTACCGAAACCTTACAAACTAAAATCGACCACAAAACCAAACCGCTCGGTGCGCTAGGACAATTAGAATCTTTAGCCCTGCAAATTGGCCTGTGCCAAAATACCCTGTCCCCGCAATTAAGCCAGCCCTGTCTTATTATTTTTGCAGGCGATCATGGTATCGTCGAATCCGGCGTGAGTGCGTATCCGCAAGTGGTCACCGCGCAAATGGTCAGCAATTTTTTGGCAGGTGGCGCTGCCATCAGTGTCTTTGCCAAGCAACACAACTTAGATCTATGGATAGTGGATGCGGGGGTTAATGCCGATATTAACCCGCATGAGCAATTGATTGCCGCCAAGATAGCCAAAGGCACACAGAACTTTTTAACTCAACCCGCCATGGCAATGACGCAATGCCTAGCCGCCATGCAAGCCGGTGCAGACATCATTTTGCAACGCTATAGCGCCGGTTGCAATTGCATCGGTTTTGGCGAAATGGGCATAGCTAACACGTCTTCTGCCGCCATGTTGATGCAGTGCATAACGGCTATACCTTTGCCACAATGCGTAGGGCGAGGCACGGGGTTGGATGATGGCCAATTGCAACACAAGTTATCGATACTGGAACAAGCAATAGCACACCACGGAACGCTTACTGATCCCTTAACGATACTCAGCACTTTTGGTGGCTTTGAAATTGCCATGATGGTGGGGGCGTACTTGAAAGCAGCTGAATTAAAAATGCTGTGCATGGTAGATGGCTTTATCGGTACGGCGGCACTGCTGGTAGCCAGCAAGTTGTATGCTAACGTTCTGGATTATTGTGTGTTCAGCCATGTTTCCAATGAGCAAGGCCATCAGGCACTGTTAAGCTATCTTGACGGTAAGGCGTTGCTCAAGCTGGATTTGCGCTTAGGTGAAGGTTCAGGGATTGCTTTGGCTTACCCGCTAGTGCAATCTGCTGTCTTGTTTTTAAATGACATGGCGACGTTTGATGAAGCCCAAGTAGCGGGTAAAAATACGCCGTTGTAGAGACGCAAAATCTTGCGTCTCTACGATAAGCTCGACTATTTTGATTCCTCATCAAAACCCAGCGGCTTAACTTTAGTTATCTTCTTATTCCACAAGCCGGTCTGCGAAAAACATTGCCAGCCCCACTGCAACCAATTAAGCAACGATACCGCCAGCCAAAACGACCAGGCAAACATCAGTAAACGGTAGACAATCAAAGGCACAGAGATTAAGGTCGCGGTAGGCAAGGTAGACAAACTACTATCTTGATACCAGTTTAAATGATTGGCTGTGGACTGATTGCCCGTGATTTGCATATCCGGCGATGCCCCTAACAAGCCCTGCCCGACTGCAAACAACAACACCCCTAGCGACAGCAACGTCAACATAGCCAACGCAGCTTGCAAGGCATTAAAGTAATTAAACTCTGACGCTGTTTGCCGAGATCGCCAGCCCAGCAACAGCAACCAGACAATCACTACACCCGCAAATTCCTGCGGAATTTGACTAAGCCCAACAAGTAATAAAAACCAATGCCTCGCTTTGAGCGGCGTCAGTGGCACTTTTCCCAAGCCTACGGACAGCAGCAACAGCACAATCAACACGCCCCAAAACAACACCGCCGGCCCCATCGTCGGGCCAAAAGCAAACAACAGCCAGCGGTTTTCAGCCAAATTAACATGCAGATTACTGTTAACGCTATCGCGCCCCAAATCAATTTGCGGTGTCGTCAACAGCATCCGCATAGCAACCGGCTCTTGCCAATTGACCTCAACCTCCTGCCTGCCTGGATTAACCGGCAAGGTCAGTTTTCTGCCTTCCTGACGAATTGGCAAAGACTGGCCATTGATCAACACTGATTGCAGCGTCGCCGTCTCCGGCAACATTAACGTATGCTGCGAGCCTTGCGAACTGCGCAGGGTAAGCTTTAATGCGGTATCCTGACTTCTAATGCTCGGCGTTACCTGCACATCACTGTTATCTATGGTTAAGGTCTGGCCTTCCACTGATTGCGGTCGGGTAATTTGCAAGCTGAGTGTTTCACCGGGCCAGGGATGCCATTCCGGCAACCATTGGCCTTCACTTTGCAAGTGCATCATGGCAATACCCGTAGGCACGACATGCCAGATAGGGCTGATATTAGCCTGCCAGACTTCAACCCACTGATCGGTTTGCGCAGCAAGCAAAGATAAAGTATCGGCTTTTTCCAGGGTAGATTCCCATTGCAACTCGGTTTGCTGAGCGGCCATATTGACTTCAACCATACCCGATTTAACCACAACCCCTGGCGTGGTAACCGACTCACCTGCCAACAAAGGAACGCTTAAAATAATCCCCGAATCCGCAGGCGATAAGCGTAGCATCCGGGTGATGACACGCCAATCCAGACCCAATTGTAATTGCCGCTCAAGTCTTACAAACGGCGGTAAATTGACACTGGATAACTGCGCAGGTGTTGTACCGGTAGCCTCGATGGGTTTGGCCACACGAGTAAATTGCAGCTGGTTTTCCACTTGGCCGTTATCTTGTATACCGCTCACATCCCAGTCGGTACGCTCTACATTAACTTGATTGGGCTTAAGCGCAAACGGCAGCGTAAAGCTGCCTAGCAACGGCGGCACGCCGCGTAATAGCACTTGATGGCCACCTTCAGGTAGATTAATCCACAAGCCATTGTTGTCCCGATACAGCCCTTGCGCCACTGCGCCATCAACCATCACTTGATTAGGAAACCATTGCTCATAATCCACCGGCAAAGGAATAGCCACCGATTGCTGGGCATGAATTTGCAAGGTAATCGCCAGTTCTTTGTCGTTAATCACTACTTTCATTTGTGGAATTTGCGCACACGCTGGCAAACAATCAGGCGCTTCCAGCAAGCGGGTTTTTAATTCATCCAGTATCGCTTGTGCGGGGAAATCGGCATGAGCTTGTTGGGTAGGCGTAGCCAATAAAGGTAACACCGAGAACCACACCAATGCAGGTAACAGTGCTTTTGGGTTAAATTTAATTTTATCCAGAAAACCAAACAGCCGTAACGCTAAAGCCAGCACCAATCCCACACGTATGAAATTAAGCAACATACTCATCAAAGGGGACAAATACCATAAGCGCATTTGTTGGCCAGCATCCACCGAGCCATTCCACGACAGCATGATTTTATGCCATTGCCATTGGGGTAAGCCCGGTCCCGTTTGTACTTTGGCTTTGGGATCGATGCGTTCAAAATTGGTTACAGCACCTGCACTCGATGCATAATCACTTTTAGATTTATATTCAGGGGCTATTGCCGACTTAGCCATACTCTCCACACGCTCTTCACCGACCACAGCGGCATCATTCATAACTGGTGCCGGTGCAGACTGAGCGACAGACGATTGCTGATAGTTAATACTTTGTGAAGGATATTCTAATTGTGGATAAAGCCCCGTCCGCACCTGAGTAACCATAAAAGGCAAGGTAATTAAAATCAGCACAAGGCCAAACACCCACCGAAAGCTATCGATCAGCTTAGAAAACCGATTGACTGGCAATACTTTTATTAACGCCGTAGCCGCCAAAATAAACAACCAGACATAACGCGGCGCTCCCGGCTCATGCCAGATTAACGCCAGCGTGACTAAAGCAAATACGCCCCATTTCACATCAAATAATTTGGCTATCGCCAACGCTGCAATCAATACCAAAAAGAAATCCAGCAAATTCCACCGCGAAATCCAGCTGTCGGGTACGTTATCGACGCCGGTAGCTGCCAGTAATCGCCAGCCTGGGGGTAAATTCAATTCAGCACTGACATTGCGGAAACTTTGCTCCCAGCCCACCGCACTAATGGCACTGATATTACCCAGCACACGGCTATCGGCATCCAGGTTAATCGCACCTTTACGTACTTCCACACCTTGCTTACCAGAGTCTGCCTGTAAGGTAATGAGCTGGTTATTGCCGTCCAGCATTACCTTACCCAATTGAGTTTTTGGCAACGCGTTCAAGCGCCAATCGCGGGTCATAATGCCAGTGATGACATCGTTAACGGTATAGCCGTCGCCATCAAAATTCAGCCACAGCTTTTTATTCAGATTAAGCTGATTGGGCTCAGGTTCAGGATCACCGCTACGGATGACTTTAAAGCCCATTACCTGACCCTGGTTGATTTTATAAGTGGGCAGATGTTTCCATTCATCGGGTAAATTAGTTTGGCTGGCATCAATGGTGGCTAATTTCTCAATCTCCACCACCCGCAAATCCGGTTTGGCATCAAACACCCACAATTCAGATTCGGGCCAATCGGCATTGACTTTATTAAAGGGAACAATCTTGACTAGATTGCGACTACGGGCATTGATATCAATTTGCCATTGTCCAGGACGCACTTGCAGCAATAGCTGGCCATCGGGCTCAATGCGTGCCGGTAACGGGCTTTGTATGCTGAGCGGAATAAAATCATCCAGCACCGGTTTTGCCATGCGAAGTTCCCGCTGCTCGCCGGAGATATTAAGCACCAGCCGCGTCGTCATGTTCATCGGCACGTCATCGCTAAAATACCTGAACACCTGCACATCCAGATTATTCTGGTTATTAACCGCTTGCTTTTGGCCGATATCGTTTTGGGTTAACCATAACTGGCCTTCTTTAATCACCGGCGCAGGCAATGCCTGGCCATTAATGCGGACAGTAATCAAGCCGGTATCGGAGGGAATACTCAGGTTTTCCGGTATGGTTTTCCAGATAAAATCGCCTTTAATAGTGTAATTGCCAGAAGGTAACTTGATGGATGGCACGCCGTTACGTTCCATAACCGGCGCAGTTCTGGCGTTGACAGTAACATTAAGCGGCCAGCGTTTCTGATCACCGGGCAGACTTACCCAGCTTTCCTGGTAGACTTTCCAGTTAATGGCAAACGTGCCTTTATCCGCTGTAAAATCCAGATTTAACTGGGTCGGCCAGCTACAGCGTTTTTGCTCGTAACTGTTATACATAAACGGACAACCCAGATCAGGCGTATCTTTTAACACCCAATTCACCCACGGTTTAAGCGGCTCAGGTACCTGTTCCGGTTTTAATGGCGCAGCCTGTACGCATGATATAAAAACTGACACACTCAGCCATAACCAAAGCCTGAAACGCATAATACCCCCTTAATAATTATCCTAGCCAATCAACTTATTCTAGTTGCTAGCCCTGCTAATAGAAAGCCCACTACTGTATTTTAACTGACCTTTGCTTCAGCTTTTATAGCTAACAGCCTGGCTTGAAGCGCTACAAAGCATATCCTGCAAGACAAAACGCTTTATTAATGGCATTATCCTTATGCCGTACCAGATTGAAACAAAAACTACATTTAATTAAAGGTGACAACAATGATAACCACTCTATTATTTATTGCCGTCTGCTTTTTGGCATTTGCCAACGGCGCCAATGACAACTTCAAAGGCGTTGCTTCATTGTACGGCAGTGGGACGACCAGTTATCGGCGAGCTTTAACCTGGGCTACAATTTGTACCGTGCTGGGCTCTTTGTGTGCGCTGTTTTTAGCGCACGCGTTACTGGTTAAATTTTCTGGCAAAGGCGTTGCGCCTGATACCTTAATACAAACAATCCCTTTTATGACCGCGGTAGCCGCAGGTGCCGGATTAACAGTTATTCTTGCCACACGGCTTGGCTTTCCGATCTCAACCACCCATGCTTTGCTTGGCGCTATTGTTGGCAGCACCTTAGCCGCCGCGCCCGAAGGCATCAATTTAGCAGCCTTGCAAAATAATTTTATCTTACCTTTATTGTTAAGCCCGTTAATATCGGTGCTGTTATCCATAGCCGTTTATTCCAGCTTAAAACAAGTCCGGCAAGTGCTTAATATTGGCGAAGATTTATGCGTGTGTACGGAAAACACTTTAACCGCTAACGCAAGCATCATGAATAATCAAAACACATCAGCCGCGCTCGTTCAAAATAACGCGTCAAACATTAGTGTTGGCAATGCCAGCGATTGCCAACAACGTCAGGCGGCAGTGCTATTAGGTTTTAACGTTGAGCGGGTAGTCAATGGCTTGCATTTTTTCAGTGCCGGTACGGTGTGTTTTGCGCGAGGTTTAAATGATACCCCCAAGATAGCCGGTCTGTTATGGTTAGCGCCCAACGTTGCTGTGCACTGGGTTATTATCTTAATCGCTGGCGTGATGGCTTTAGGCGGTGTGTTGAATTCGCGTCGTGTCGCCGAAACCATGAGCCATAAAATTACTACGATTAGTCATGGTCAAGGCCTTTCGGCTAATTTAATAACCGCTGTGTTAGTGATCCTTGCCAGTAAATTTAGTTTGCCGGTGTCTACCACGCATGTATCGGTAGGGGCTTTGTTTGGTATTGGCATACGTAATCGAAGTGTTAATGGTGGCATGATGCTATCCATTTTAGCCGCGTGGGTTATTACTTTACCGTGTGCGGCAGCTTGTGCAGCGGCTGCTTATAGTTTGATTAATGCGTCCGTTTAATGATCGTGTTTTAAAAAATCTCCCCTTCTTTATTGAGAGACAGTATGTCAAATCGTTTTACCGCTCAACAGTTAAAATCTGATCTTATCCCACATTGGGGTGTTGTTGCCGTTATGCTGGTTATATTGGCGGGCTATATTATTGTCTGTCAATATCAATATAAAGCGGGGGAATTGCCAGCCGTGTTACCTGAATCACAACGTATGTGGATTAGAACGCTGTGTTATGTGGGGGCTATTGTTATGTTTCCGTTGACCAATCTTATACGGCATATTCAACTGCGTTTAAATCAAACCATGCCCGGTAATAAACCGGCCAATAAACGTTATTTGTTAACGATTGTGGTATCGATGCTGCTTATTCATAGTGTTGGGATTTTAGGTGTGGTTATGTTTTTTTTGGGCGATGATTTTAATACCGTTTATATATTGCTGGGCATGTCGGCTTTAGGGGCTTTTTTGTACCGGCCTAAGGTAGATGAGTATGTGAGTATTATTGAGGCGTTGGAGAACCGAAATCCTTAGAATGAGTAGATTAAGTTTTTGATCCACATTATTTCTAAGCTGATTGTTTCCCTTAATATAAAACAAAATCACCCATGGCCAAAAAAACCCGCATTCCTTGTGAAAGCCCATTTCCCTCTGCCAAAGAGGATGTTACCAACGTCTCTTATGATTACGGGACGCCACAAAGCAAATCGCCGTCTTACCGGCTGGCCTATGATGACCTCGATTTCATCATGCGCGATGAATTACGCCCAGTCAGATTACAGCTGGAGCTACTCAAACCAGAACTGGCGCAGCTTGAACACAATATCCAATCTACCGTGGTTATTTTCGGCAGTGCCCGTATTCCAGATAAACCAGCGGCTGAAAAAACATTACGCGAACGTGAAGCGGTGTTAAGTGCAGCACCTGACGATGCAGACCATCAACAGCAGGTAGCAACTGCCCGGCGTATTGTTGAAAAATGCCATTACTATGATGAAGCCCGTAAGCTAGGGCAGATCATTACGCTAGAAGCCAAAAGGCTGGAGCATAATCTGGTGGTAGTCACCGGTGGAGGCGGGGGTATTATGGAAGCTGCTAACCGAGGTGCCGATGATGTGGGCGGTAAAAGCATAGGCCTTAATATCGTCCTGCCGTTTGAACAAAAACCTAACCGTTATATCACGCCAGAACTGTGTTTCCAGTTTCATTATTTTGCCATCCGGAAAATGCACTTTCTCATGCGTGCAATAGCGTTGGTGGCTTTTCCTGGCGGCTTCGGCACACTGGATGAACTGTTTGAAACCCTGACTTTAATTCAAACTAAAAAAGTGCGGCGGGTTCCCGTTATTTTGTTCGGTCGACATTACTGGGATAAGATTATCAACTTCGATGCGATGGTTGAAGAAGGTGTCATTAGCCACCACGACCTTAAACTGATTGATTATGCCGAAACCGCCGAACAAGCCTGGGAACTGATTCTTGCAGGCTATACCACTAACGGTGATAATCACAGCGACCCTAAAACACCACTCTAATAGTTCACATTTTAATTGGACTACCTACTGCATTTTGTACACCTGCCAGTGTGCAGGTACCCTCTGGGGCATAAGTAAATCCGCACCTACATCAAAAAACTTGATCGAATGTGTCATGCACGTTTCTAAGCTACCGAACCATCTCAGTGACACTCGCTTCAGATATTTTCCTGGCGCCCGTCAGTTTTTGCCGATGCAGCGCTATATTTTCAGGGGTGGTTTTATCATCGCAGATCTTGTAGACAAACTGTTGCCTGGCTTTATGGTAACGGTCATCGCCGTAAAAATTTTCATACATTTTCGTAAGTTCACACTTGCGATAAGTCGCCAATGCCTTGGTGGCTTCATCGTTGCAGCGTGCTTTTGATTTTTCGATTAAACATTTTTGTAAGGCCTCAGCATCGGTAATCAGGGCATTAACCCACTGTTTAACTTGCGAGCTAAAAATCTCCGAGCGTTTATCCAGCACCTTATCAATTAAATTAATCTGCCAGGCTTTTTTGGCGCTTATAGGCAAGCGTTGTTCCGTTAAAGTATGTGCCATCTCCTGGCCGACACGTTTAGGTAATAAATACGTCCAATATTCCGAGCCATACAACTCACCCATATTTTTATAATGCGGGTTAAAAATCACCCCTTCTCTGGCGAATACTTTATCTGCTGCCAAAGGCATCATGGCACCGCCTGCCCCTGCACTACCTGCTATGGCAGCCACGGTTACCTTATCTACCGTGTTAATAATTTGATAAACAATATCATCAATGGCCATGATATTTAACCAGGATTCATCGGCTGGACTGCCTGCCACCTCAATATGATTGAGGTGTATACCATTTGAGAAACACGCTTCGCCACCCATTAATACAATGGCTTTAACCGGCAAGGTGGCTACATGTTGATAAACCCACAACAGTAAATGACATTGCTCTGTACTCATACCCCCGTTATGGCAGGCGAAGTACACATACGCCGCCTCACCCTCCAGTTCATACCAGATTTCTTGACAAGGTAGTTGCTGGCCTGGTCTTTTGTAATCAATTTTTATCGTCTTAATAGGCTTTGAAAATAAATTTTTTAAAATTGACGTAGTCGGCATGTTTTTAAATAGGTCATTCTTTAGCACAAAGGTCGCAGGCAGTTTTAGCCCCTTAGTACCTTCGTCCAACTTAGGTTTTAAATGCCCTATCCAAATGGCACCATCAACCGTTGCCCTGCAAATGGCATTATTTGCGGTAGCAATGATGTCTCCAGGTTTTCCGGTTAAATGGGATGCTTTATGGCATTAAACAAAAAAACCGGCTGCCCGTAAATCTCATCCAATACGCCAGGGCTGCCATCCGCGGCGTTAATGCGTCTTAAAATATCATCTGTTTTATGCTTTTTCCAGTTAATGGCACGGTCGGTTTGCTTTATGGCTGGCAGAGTACCGCCGTGGTAATCAGCTCGATTGTAATTTTGCTCTTCGGGTTTAAAATGCGGGGCATCGAAAAAGCTTAACGCTTCCCATAAGCAATCAACAGCTGCTTGTGTCACCTCGCGATAGAAAATACTGCTTTTGGTGGCTGCTCGCATCGGAAAAGTTTTACTCGCCCACACAGCGCCGGCATCCATAACCTCATCGGCTTCCAGCAAAGTTACCCCCCATTCGGTAGCGCCGGACTGAATGGCCCAATCCAAAGATGACGGGCCGCGATCACCTTTAATGCCCGGATGAACAATCAGGCATTTAGTGTACTCATAAATTTCTTTGGGCAGTCGTTTAGTTAAAAAAGGGCACACGATTAAATCCGGTTTAAACAAGGTCACGCCTTCTAATAATTGCCCCATATCACCTGAATGTAACTCAACGGAGACAATGAAACCGGCATCATCAAGTTCAGAATAAAAGCGCTGGGTTAACCCAGAAAACGCCGATGAAATAAGCAAAATACGCATGCCAACCTCCTTAGTAATATTACGGTTTTTAAATAATAGGTAAGTATTCACTTCCCCCTTTGAAAAAGGGGGATTGAGGGGGATTTTTCTAATAAATCTCCCCTAACCCTTCTTTTTCAAAGAGGGGGACTGAACAAGTACAATAATAATTATCTTTTTAAGCTCTGAGTGCCTGTAACTCAGAGCCACTAAAACGATCGCGGTAATTTTGCGGATTAACACCCAGCTGGCGAACAAAGGCACGACGCATGCGTTCTGTGTCACCAAAGCCCGCTTTGTCGGCCACCATTTCAATCGATAATTTAGTGCTACCCAAATAATGCCGCGCCGCATCAATACGGGCAATTTCCACAAACTTGGCGGGGGTCATACCGGTTTCTGCCACGAAAAAACGGGCAAAATTTCGAGGGCTCATAAACAGGCGCTCAGCCAGGGTTTCTACCCGTAAATCGTCGCTTAAATGCAACATAATCCACGCCTGTAAATCTCTCACCTCAGGACGGTGCGCTTCACTGGTCAAATAGGCACTGAACTGCGACTGGCCACCAGGTCGCTTGAGAAACACCACTAATGTACGGGCAATCATTAAAGCCAGTTCGCTACCCCAATCTTCTTCCACCAGGGATAATGCTAAATCAATGCCGGAGGTTATGCCGCCTGAGGTTGAAATCTTGCCATCACGCACAAAAATACAATCCGGCTCAACATTAATCAAAGGGTAATCTTTCGTCAATCGGTTGCAATACAACCAGTGGCTGGTCGCCCGAAGACCATCCAAAAGCCCACTTTCGGCCAGTAAAAAAGCACCCGTACATACGGATGCCAGTCGTCTGACTTTCGGTGCCATGGCACGAACCCAGTCTTGTAACTCAGGGTCGCATAACAGACAATCTATATCGGGGGCACCGGCAATCATTAAGGTATCCATACCTTCTTGTACCTCGCTATAGCTCCGATTAGCAATAATTTGAAGGCCACAAGAGGACATCAGCGGCCCTGCTTGTGCCGCTAACAGCTCTATGGAATAAGCAGGCTCAGGTGATACGCCCGATTGCTGCAAGCCGATGTTAGCAAAAGCAAACACTTCCATAGGCCCGGTAACATCAATAATTTCAACGCCGGGAAATGCGACAATGCCCACGTTTCTTATTTTTGATTCACTTGTTGGCGTAATGGGGAATAGTGGTTTCATTTATTCATCCGGATAAAAAAATATTAACTTAATGGCAACACAAGCACTTGCTGAATGGACTAAATTTCAGATCATGGCTTAGCATTGATAGTAATGCAAAAACATCATCTCGAATTTTTCGGCTATCCAATTAAGGTGGGGCAAAGTGTAGTATTACGGCGGTAGGTTTGTAGGTAACGAACCCCAACGATACGATGCTCTTAATGTTGGGGTTCCTATCGTCACCCCACTTTGCCTTACTTTAATTGGATAGCCGGTTTTTATAATCCCTCAGTTTCTCCCGCCGGGCAATGCCAACACTCCCTCTTTTTCTGCCAACATATGACTCCCAACGCAGCCTCACTTATCTCCCGTTATTCAGCGGACATTTTTAAGTTTGCCCATCAGCTTAGTAATCTCATGTTCCGGCGCATCCAACTCAACCAACGCCTTATTAAGATGCCCTATCGCCACGTCCATCAGCGTCTCATCCATGCGGACATTAATTTGCTGTCTATAAAACTTACGTAGATTTTCCGATGCGTCTTTTTCGATGCCATATGCCCCAAATGCCGTTTTTAGAAAATGTTTTTGCCTGTCCAAAAGCGTCTGGAGATTAATTTCATCCAGCAAAGGCCGCAGCTTGTCATCCAGCAATAATTTTCGGGTAACCGCTTCGCTAATCGCCTGGATTGCCACTTCGCCGCCGATTCTTTGATATAGCGGAATATCCTGTAGCGCAAAAAAATCACTGCGCTTGAGTTCATCATTGTCGGTACCCCAATCAATATCCTTTTCCGCTTTTTTTAGCAAAGGAATATGCTTGGAGCAATGAATATAGGCTTCTTCCACTTCCACCATAATCCAGCGTTCCGGACGGTGCTTGCCTTCGGTATTCATCTCCACGATGACATCGGGTGGTAAGTCTTTGCGAAATTTCAGTAAGCCGTCATGCTCGACTATCTTGGCTTTGCCGTTAACATGCAAACCCACTGTACTTGCAAAAAAATCGACGAAAATCATGCCGATATGCGGGTTTTCAGAAATATTACCCTGGCTTGCCATTACGCCGTTGCCGCGATATTCTGGATACACCAGATAATTATCATTTAATGTCCTAACGAAACCTGGTCTGCCAAAACGAAACGAGCAATCACAATCGCCGTGTTGATCCGAAGTTGCAATAAACAGTACTTCCTGTCTGGCGATAAACTCTTTCATAACCGGCGATAAATAATTCAGTACCTGCTTGTCATAAAAACGTAATGCCCGCTGTGCGGTACCGTATTTTTGTTGCAAACAATGCTCGCCTTGTGAGCCTGGCAACAAAGTAACCGATGGCGATGGCGGCAACGTTGCCTTAGATTTGTTTTTAAATAATTGAAACATATCATCTCTCCTTTATTTTTGGCTAACTCCCATAAAGTCTTTAGATTCTTTTTAAATATCCAACACAACATTAGAAACCGGATAAGCACAACAGGCATAAACCCAACCTTTTTTTCTGTCAAAATCGTCAATTTCTGCCTGCGGTGTCATTTCAATTTGGCCTTTCCGGCATTTAATCATGCACTCGCCGCACACACCGGCGCGACATTCATGGCTTATGATAATCTCGGATTTTTCCGCAAGCTCCAGCAGTGTCATCTGTCCATCGGCGGTAATGGTTTTTCCAGATTTGGCAAACTTGACCCGATAATTGCCGGTTTTTTTTCTCAGTGGCTGAGCAGCTACGCGGTAATATGGCGTTTTTGTAACTGGACTATTGACGCTAAAACTTTCACAAAATAATTGTTCGGCGGGTAAAGACAGCTTCTGTAAATTGTTTTTGCACTCTGCCATAAATAATTCAGGCCCGCATAAATACACGGTTCGTTCCGGTAAATCTGCCACCTGTTGAGCCAACATTTTTTCGTCAATGCGTCCGTTCAAACCAGACCACTGAGTAAGCGCCGTTGCATCTGCCGTCAGGGTAATAGTTAAGTGGATATTTTTATGATGGGCGGCGATCAGCTTGAGCTCATGGCCATAGATAATATCTTCTGGGGTTCGAAACGACAGCAACAGCATGACATCAACACGCGCTTCGGTATCAGCAAGCCAGCGCAACATAGACATAATGGGCACGATGCCGCTGCCGGCGGCTAAAAATAGAATTTTTTGCGGGGCATGATTGACGCAACTGAATTTTCCGAATGGGCCTTTTACTTTGAGGGTATCGCCCATTTTTAGATTATCGTGAAGCCAATTGGAAACCACACCCCCGTTCGGTGATCTTTTTACGGTAATTTCAAGGATACTTGGGCTGGTGGGAGTTGAGGCCAAACTATATGAGCGCTTATACTCCTGCCCTGCTATAAGCACGGACAACGTAATATATTGCCCGGGCAAATAATCCAGCGTACGACCGTATTGTGTGCCCAGACGAAAAGTTTTGGTATCGGCTGTTTCATGGTAGCAATTTAGAACAGTGCAGTATGTCGTTAAATTTGCAGCATTGGGGTGTGGAGGTTCAATGGGCTCAGGGTAATCTTTAGTGATGAATAATTCATCTTTAAAAAGTCGTTGTAAATGACCCGCATCAAGCTGTGAACTTAAGTGTTCTATGCCGGCATTAGAAAATAAACTACTGAATTGAGTTTGTTCTTGCACGGGACAGTCATCATGATAGCGATGAGCAAAATAGACTTTTTTTTGCAGTGCAGTTATCGATGCACTTGATTGCTTAAACAGTTGCTGAGCCCAGAGTGCTGTTGATTTTTTATCTTTATTATTCATAACCCCCTCCAATTGTACCTATGCCTAAAGACAATCGCGATAACGTCATTAACCTGTCCTACACGCTAATATAATCCCTCAGTTTCTGCCGTTAAACCATGACAGCACAACCTCTTTTTCTGCCAAAAATAATGATAATTTTATGACTGGCAGCCCATACAGTTCAATCGACATTTTTCAACTGTAAACCTAATTACGTTAAAAAGATATGAACTATTTCACACCAAGAATGTGCGTTAGTTAACAGACAAAATAAGCAGCTGGTGATACTCTGTAGCCGAAGTAGAAAGTTTTTCTAAATGCGTTCTGCAAAAAACTATTCATAGCGAAATGCTTTGTCTGCCTCACCTCCTAAAAACACTCTGCGTACCGAGTGGTGTACTCGGTACGCTTTTTTAGCATACGCATTAGCAGGGTCAATTAGTAAGAATCCGACCAGAGTCAATATTACTACCGACTCAACCCAGCCTACCGCGCTAAAGCTCAGTAATCAGCTATCACCGCACCTCCTTCAACTCAGTTCATCCGTCTTTCCGGAAATCCCAAGTTTAATTTTGTAACGTGCCAGTTCTTTCTTAAGCTCGACAAAGTCTTCGTTCATGCGCAATATTTTTTGCTGTAAAACCTGTATTTGTTGATGTAGCTGTAACTTATCATTATCTAACTGACTATCTTCTAATGCCGCTTCACCCGCTTCAAAAAACGTTTGCTTCCATTGGTAAAAAACCGCTGGGCACAAGCCTACTTCATCACACAATTTCGACACGGCCTCCCCCTGCTCAAGATGGCGGCACAGCAGGTCAAACTTATCTTGTGGATTATGATAATGTTTTCGAAACATCTTCATTGCTGACGCTCGCTTTCGAAATAAATACCATGTCACTAATGGTTGAAATTCCGGTTGCGTCTGAACAAAATCTAAATCTATTGAACTAGCCTCATGCCTTACGATTTTATTCTCTTTTTTACTGTACAACCTACTTCCCTAAAAAATCCCACCTCCAAAAACACTAATTGTCCTACTCGCTTACCATACACTTAAATTTTGCAAATTTCGCCCTCCCTAGGGAGGGTAGTTGAGCGTTTTTGCTTACTTTTTTTAAAAAACAGACTATGGAAAATTTAACAGACTTCCAAATGAGAAAAATTCGGCGGGGATGATGATTATGAGCATGCAAGGCCAGATTGAATTTATATGCCCAGAAGCCCAAAAGTTACTAGCTTTATACTGTAATTCGAAATTGGGGTGAAAATCTAAACGAGGAAAAAAATGCGGTATTAGCAAAGCTAGCGACAGCGTGCCGCTATCAGAATAGGATATTTCGGGGTAACTACGTGTCACCTCCGTCTTTGATTCATACCAATCGCCGCGGCCTTTTATCTTTTATGCTCATTGGCTGGATAAGCAAAATAATGAACCTGGTGGCATGATTGTTATGACGGTGAAGTACTAGTACTCAGTCATCTTTATTCTGTCGGGTGTTGCAAAGACCTACGAGGTTTTAAAAACCTCGTAGGTCTCACGCTAATCAAAAACATATCTGACATATCAAAATTGACTGAGTACTAGGAACCGTTGACTTTAAAAATCCTGCGCGCCCTAAAAGATGTGCCATTGTCCAGCACACCAAAAGAAGTGGCTTTATTGTTGGCGCAAAACTGTTCGAATGAGATGATTTGCCAACGTCTGCATATCAAACTCACCACTACTAAAGACCATATCCGCAAAATTTTTAGCAAATTAAGCATTCATAGCCGTGAAGAGTTGCTGCCGCTGTTGCTGGCATTAGAAAAATCATAAGGCATCCGGAAGATAGACTTGATTAGCGCCGTACTTACGCTCAACTGCAGTCACATGGTTAAGCAGTAGTAGCAGATTGCGCTTCAATAACCTGACGTACTCTGCGGGTTTGAGTTCACTGTATAAGCCAAGATCGGCAACAAATAATTCGGCATTGGTATAGCCCATAAAGCCCCGCGTCGGATTAATCAAGAAAAGGTATAACTGTTTGAGTTTCTTAATGCTTTGACGATCGTAGCGACTAAAATAATTTAAATTACGGGTTATATCAGTCCGATCATCCACCATATCTGCACCGCCGTTGTCAGTGATGTAAAAATGGGCAAGCTTGGTGTCATCTGTTGCCAAACCAATATTGGTATTATTGTAACGATCCCACTGTTGAAAAATAACATCCAAGGTCATGATAATAGAATATTCGTGCGCAAGTTGGAGCAGATTACCCGTATATCCGGTTTGCAGCAAAATCTTCTTATTGGCAATAGGTTGAGGATTTGACGCTTGCAATGCCCTGATAATAGGATTGTTTTTGAAAGGCTCGCCCCGTCCTGCGCCAGGCTTGATATCAGCCATAAATTTGTATTCAGCATAGCTTTCGTGCTTTTTGGCTTTTAAGCCGCCTAAAAGTGGCGGCTTGGTCAGCCAGTCTAAAAGCCTTGGAATACGCACATCGCGTCTTCTTCCAGGTTCTAGGGTAGCCTGTTCCTTTTCTAACAAAGCTTTAAAGCCTAACACGGCTTTTTTGCCCAGTGAATAGCGAGCTGCGGGGCGCATAATATCGTCGTGACCCAGAATAGCCGCTAAGTTAAAGTAAGCAATTTCAGTGTCAGGGTTTGAGGATCCATGACCGGTAACAAAAGTACCATAACTTTTATAACCGTTTACCAGATCGGTTTTATCTATCTTGCGGATTTTTAAATAAATTTCGGTGCTACCTGAGAGTTCAGTATAAACAAAACCCGGATCTTCAAGATTTGCACCGCTCCATCTTTTCATCCATTTGTTAGTCTCTTTGGCCAAAGGCTGCTTTAGCTTTTGTAATTTTGCAATAATAGGCGGTTGTTTTATGACATTAGCTTGCGCATTATTTGTTATTGTGACGGCCAAAGTAAAGGCAATGGTAAAGCTAACAATAGCTCTAGCATGTGTAAAAATCGTATTCATATTAACTTCTCGTTATGAAAATAACGAAGAATTGAATGAATAAGGTGGACTTGGCGTTTCATTTTTTCTCCAGGTTAAATTGTGGTAATACAACGTTAACGTTGATCGTACCATGAGTTTTGTGCCGAGCCCATGCTACACAGAAATAAGTACATACTTTTAGTGCTTATTCGTAAAAATATGATATTGCAAATAAGTAAAATTCCGTTCCTATAATCTACCTTCACTACTAAAGTCAGGGTGCTATCTACAAAATAAAATCTGATGCTTGCAAGCTTGGAACCGCACTTAATTGCACTGCAAATTCTGCTGCACCATCGGCATCGTTACTGGCATAAAGAATATGCTTTGCCGCATCAAAGCGCACTTGACCAGCAGCGCTAAATTTAGCTGCACCCATAAATTTAAAATCCTGATCACCTGATGCAGCCGTATTGGCATCAATAGTGTGCAACTCAATTTTATCCAATTGCCCGTGATTAAAATCGGTAACCATGTCCATAAATGCGAGGTTTAAAGCCGATTCTTTGACATTATTAAAATCAAAGATATCTGCACTGGAACCACCGGTCATTGTGTCGGTTCCTAAGCCGCCATAAAGTATGTCTTTACCTGTATTGCCAATAAGGATGTCCTTGCCATCACCACCGTTTACGGTGTCATTGCCGTCACCGCTATCCAGTTTGTCATTTCCGGCATTGCCGTAAAGCCGGTCATTGCCCGCATTGCCATTGACAACATCATTGCCAGCATTGCCATTTAGCGTGTCATTGCCATCATCACCAAACAGGTTGTCATTGCCTACGCCGCCGTTAAGCGTATCTTTTCCTATGCCGCCAAAAAGTGTGTCGCTGCCTGCATCACCGTAAAGACTGTCATCGCCATCTCCGCCAGTCAGCTTGTCATTACCCGCATCACCATGAAGGACATCATTGCCGGTATTACCAAAAAGATTATCGTTGCCAGCACCCCCAAAGAGCTTGTCGTTGCCCTCGTCACCATAAAGGTTATCGCTGCCTTTGTCCCCAGAAAGGCTATCATTTCCTCCGAAACCCTTTATGGTATCGTTGTTAGCTGTGCCGTTTAGTTTATTATTTAATTTGTTTCCGTTAATAATGGCCATAGGTATGTCCCGTATAGGTAGGTTAATGTATTGTATCTATGCAACATTTAAAATTATACGCGCCATTGTTTAAAAATGAATACAAAATTAACGTTCAGGCTACTGGGGTAAGGAGGATAAAATCAACACGTTATATTTTCCCTCATCCCAAGCTCCTCCCTCCGCAGAAGGAGCTTGAAACTTGTGTAGATACTTAATGCCCTGAGGGAGAAAGAGCCGTACTCTTAACTTAATACCAGTGACACAGAGCGTGGGAACGATATAAATTGCCACTCAACTACGGCGTTATTTTTGTTGCAAAACAGCCTTAAAAAGACTACGGATGCAGTGGGTTAGGATTTATAGGGGTGTGGTATTAAATTGGGGTGGGCAAAAAAATGACTGATTAATTCGTGGTAAGCATGAAAGCCGTTCGTGGGAGCCTGTCGAACCATGATCGGCTTTCCCGTCATCCTTCGACAAGCTCAGAAGAACGGGAAAACCTTGTTGAGTAGGGTGGACAACGCTTTTCTGCCCACCTTTTATCTTAATGTGGGTAGGCAAAAAAACCTGCCCAGCCAACGGACGCAGGAGCGTCACCAGCGGTATTCCCACGCAGAGCGTGGGAACAATATCTATTTTTTAACGTACATTAATAACCACTTTACCCACATTATTGGTTTTATTATTATCGCTACCCGAAGCAACCTGCACAGCACTGATCTTCTTGGTTACCGTGGCTCCCGCTTTAAGCTTCAGAGTAATTGTGCGGGCTGTATTGGCAGCAATCGAACCCAAATTACATGCCAACTGCGTAGCACTACGGGTACACGTAGCCTTACCAGCACTTACAGTAACACCGGTTAACGTTAACCCTGATGGAATAATAACGCGTGCAATACTGCCCACAGCAGCGCCTGTGCCGCCGTTCCTCACTTCAACAGGATAATTAAAACTCTGAGATCTCACCGTGTTAATAGGGTTAACCGGAAATACAGGGCGTAAATCTGAATCACCTGTAGGAGTAGGCGCAGGTACAGGTGCCGGGATTGGAGCTGGGGCTGGCGCGGGCGGGTTAGTGCTATTAGTCAAACAAGCGGCACTGGCAATATTGGGGGACATCTGTTGCAGACTACAGGGGGAAAATTGGCTAGTATTATTCAAGAATGGATTCATGATGTAATTGCCTGGCGTACTCGCACAAGCTGATCCACTTTGGGCATCATGTGGTGCGCCAAAATTATGCCCCATTTCGTGGGCAACCGTTAAAGCCCCTGCCGTACCGGTTCCCGTTATCTGACTTAACCCCACACCATAAGCTTTGGAGCACAGCGCGCCAATATAGGCTATGCCCACGGTAGAGCCATCGATATTGCGGCTGGTGAAAAGATGTGCAATACCCGGGTTATTAAAACCAGGCGCCTTGGTAAAACTGGAAAACTGATTAAGCAGTGTTGTCGAGCTTGTCGAAGTCATCGCCCCATCATTGGTTAATGCTCTTATTTCGCTGACATTGATATGAACACCCACTTGATCTGAATAAATGCCATCGACAACATTCATGCGGGCAACCACGGCTGCTTGTGGGTTTGCACTATTCGCCTGGGTGAATTTCGCATCGGTAACAATAGCGACATCAAGCTGACGGGCCGTTGCAGGCAAGGCTTTAGCGCGTGTTTGCAGTTCGCCTACCAGTTTTTGAAACTTATGAACACTTTTGGCTTTGGGGTCTAAAGCACAAGTGGCATCAGATTCTGTTTCAGAAAGCTTGTAGATAAGTGAATACGGCTTGCTGGCTGCTTTTGCCAATTGTCTACCGGCAAGGGCTTTGGCGACGTCATCTGAGCTATCGATGATATAGAGCTCCTTACCATCCCAAAATGCGCCAGTGATTTTTTCACCGGCTTTATTAATTCTGGCCCACGAACCCTGTACGCCGGTTAACTTACCTTTGTACAGCTGCATCGATTTTTTAAGACGGTTCTTTTGCGCCGTGGGCAAATTAGCTACCAGTTGATCATTAGATTCAAGTGCCAAGTCGAATTGTTTGCCAAAGGCTTTTAACGACACTGTGGTCGCGGGAGCCATCTTTGCAGCGATCCGCGAATTTTTTGAAGCTTCAGGTGTGCTAAAACGGATATTGTTTAGGGGTTCATGGTGCAGAATTTTAAAATCCTCGCCCAGACTGGACGGGGCTATTTCTTGAGCAAGCGCGGGCTGAACAGCGATGCTGGCTAAAGAAATTGCTCCGAGCAGTGTTGAATAGTGCCTTGTTTTATTTCTCATTATAAATATCTCTACTAAGTCAAAATTGTACCGAATTTGTTTATTCGGCTGTAGAGACAATAGTTGCGAAATATTAAACCGATCTTAAATCAAAAATCTTTCTTCATTCTTCAACCGTTGCCGAATTTACAATAGAACACGCATGACAACGCTTAGACCGGACTCATTTTTTATGCCAAATTTGGAAATAACCTCCTTTTGAACGGCAGCTTTTACCGTGCTTAAAAAATGCCCAGTTCTCTCAAATGACTGGCATCTGGTATCATAAACTATTGAATGCAGACAATTCGTCGGCATTCGCTGATTAAGAGTCCTCTGTGAACACTGTTAAATTTTCCTCATTACCGTTAAGCCCTGCCCTGCTTGAAAATATAGAATCTCTGGGTTATACCCAGCTCACACCTGTTCAGGCCGAAAGTTTGCCGTCTATTCTTGACGGCAAAGATGTGATTGCACAAGCCAAAACCGGCAGCGGTAAAACCGCCTGCTTTGGTATCGGCATATTATCTGCGCTAGATTTGACTAACTTTAGAGTGCAAGCACTGGTGGTGTGCCCAACCCGCGAACTGGCCGATCAGGTCTGTAACGAGATTCGCAAGCTAGCCCGGTTCACCCAAAACATTAAGGTTCTGGCCTTATGCGGCGGCACGCCAGCTCGTCCGCAAGCGGAATCTCTGGATCATGGTGTGCATATTGTTGTCGGCACACCGGGGCGTTTGCAGGAACATCTGCGTAAGCGCAACTTGATATTGGATAGCTTAAAAATACTGGTATTGGATGAAGCCGACCGTATGCTGGACATGGGTTTTGAAGAAGCAGTTTCAGAGGTGATTTCGTATGCACCAAAACAACGGCAAACCTTACTGTTTTCTGCCACATTTGCCGACCCGATCCGGGAACTGAGCCGGAAATTTCAGAGCAATCCGGTTACCGTCAGCATTGAGGAAGGCCATCAGGAAGACGCTATCGAGCAGCGTTTTTTTCAGATAGAGAAAAACAATAGAACCAATGCGATGGGCTATCTTCTGGCGTATTATCGACCAGAATCCACGGTAATATTCTGTAATACTAAAAAAGATTGCCATGAGGTTGCCAATGGCTTGGAGCGTAACGGGTTTTCTGTGCAGGCCTTACATGGTGATCTGGAGCAAAAAGATCGCGATCAGGTTTTGGTGCGTTTTGCCAATAAAAGCTGCTCCATTTTGGTGGCCACCGATGTGGCCGCGCGTGGTTTGGATATTAAAGAATTACAGGCAGTGATTAATTTTGAGCTGCCGTGGGATCCAGAAATTTATGTCCATCGCATTGGTCGCACAGGTCGTGCCGGTAATAAGGGCTTGGCGTTAAGCTTGTGTACGCCGCAGGAACTGCCCCGCGTTAAAGCTATTGAAGACTATCAAAAGTCTTCTGCACAATGGGATGAAGTTGCGCCGTTTAAAATGACCAGCGAACACCAACTGGTACCGCCGATGGTGACTTTATGGATAGACGGTGGCCGTAAAGATAAAGTGCGTCCGGGGGATATATTGGGTGCGTTAACCGGCGAGAAAGGTATTGCAGGTAGCGAAGTGGGTAAAATCGATATTTTTGATAATCATGCCTATGTCGCCATAAAACGCAACAGTGTCGATAATGCGCTGATCTGTTTAAGAAACGGCAAAATAAAGGGACGTAACTTTAACGTACGTAAATCGCAATGGGGATAATTTTTTTAACAAACTTATTTTTGTGCAAGATTCTTGAGTATTTCTTCCAAAGGCACAAGGTTCATCGTTAACCTGAATAGCACGGCATTATTCTCTAGCAACCCGTAACAGTGATAAGTTCTAAGGCGTATATTGGTTTGGTTTAAAGTATTTGCAGGCGATTCAGGCACTTGTTGAACCAGAATGTTCAGCGTGTCGTTATTTTTAAGCTGACTGACATAGTGCCGGTCTACTGAAATCTCATGCGAGGTGTAGACCATGGGGTTGCGCTTAAAGTCATGATTTTCTAACTGCGCTTTTTCCAGCAAAGCACCAGACGTTAAGCTGCACGGAAATATTTCCGGATAATGCGCAAACTGTAATACCTCATCAAAATAATCGGCTTGTTCTGCAAAAGACCCCGATAGAAAGTTTTTAGCCGAACCGTTATTGACATATTTACGTTTAAGAAAATAATCTGTTCCCGGAACAGTTGTGCGGTCTGGAACGCCGTTTAGATCAGGTAAATTATCAAGTGGTATACCCGCTAAAAATAACGGCTCGGAGGTTTCTTTTTTAAAGCCCAATAACACGGTTTTGCCATCAGATTTCAGGGCAATGCGATTGCCCAGTGTCAGCGTGGGAATAGTGCTAATGAGGGTTTTTTTTATATCGAGATAAACGGGCGTGCGTGGGCGAACGGCATTAACAAAGGTAATTTGATAATTACTGAAACGCAGATTATTTTCGGCAATCACCTGGTCTTCATGATGCGCTGCACGGTAAAGCCGCATTTGGTATTCAATCAGGGTATTGAGTTGATAACCTAATACAATGGGGCCTTTAAATGGGTTATGGGTAATCTGTAACCATTTATGTTTATCGTGGAACAAATTGAAATCATCAGACGCGTTACGCGCTACTTCGATGTGAATTTGTTCAAAAGTATAAGATTCTTTATTCATGTCAACAGGCGACATTACGGTTTTAATTCGGCAATCAACTGGGTTATAACCGCTTCCTTACCCATAATGTCTTCACACAAATTAAACTGCGCTACGGCGCGGTGCAAATTCTGTTCGGGATCAGTGACCTTAAAATAACGATTGCCTTCCAGATAGTCAGTATAAAAACGTATGCCCAATTCAAAAGGTATCAGTCTTATGGCAGGGTATAAATACTGGTAATCGGCTTCAGTAAAAAATGCTGCCGCTTCGGCCAGATAGTTTTTTAAAATGGCGACAGCAATGTCCAGATTAAAGCGGTTGGTATTCATGTCATGGCAGCAAGAGCGCAAGCAATCACCAATATCGTAATGCACTAAGCCGGGTTTTACGGTATCAAGATCAATCAAGCTGACAATACGCTGGCTGCTGGTATCGAACAGAAAGTTATTAATTTTTGGATCACCGTGGATAATGCGCACAGTCAACAGATCCTGCTGTTTTGCGTTTTCTAGATCCTCTGCTAGCGACTGAAATTTGTCGATAAATTCGGCGCAATAGCGATTCGCTTTTGGTTCAGTGTCTAAGCTGATCTTTTGATAATGTTTAAGATAATCGGGGGCAATATGAAAACCGGGTAGCGTATCTTGTAATAAGCCTGGGTAAAGATCGCTTAGTAAATAATGAAAATGCCCCAACGCAGAACCAATTTGTTCGGCATCGGCTAAGGTTCTTATCGCTTCCAGACTTTCGGTTTTTTCAATAAACGTTAATGCGCGCCAATAATCCTGATTTTCATCCTGATACAAAATCGCACCATCGCTAATCGCTAAAATAACGGGAATTTGTAATTTTACGTCCACAGGGGCTTTTTGCTGCATGTGCTGATTTAGCATAATCAGATTAGCCATGATTTGCTCAGGATGAGCAAACACCTGACGATTGATACGCTGCAATACAAAACTGTGCGTATCGGTTATTACCCGATACGTATCATTAATCAGGCCATTGCCGAGAGGTGTTATTTCCCTGACTGTCTTGGCAAATTGTTGGGCAATATTTAACAAGGCAGTCATGGGCTATAGTCCTGAAGTTTTTAACAAACGCATGAGCATATTTAATGCTTGTCCTCTGTGGCTGAGGGCATTTTTAACGGCGGGCGGTAATTGTGCAGATGTGTATTGCTGTTCGGGAACCCAGAAAATGGGATCATAACCGAAACCGTTATCACCCGCTGCATGATCGACAATATGACCTTCCCAACTGCCTTGCGCGATGATCGGGCATGGATCGTTAGCATGTCGCAGATACACCAGAACGCAGATAAAACGGGCGCTGCGTTGTTCGATCGGGAAGTCTTTAAGTGCCAGTAACAATTTGGTGTTATTGTCCTGATCGCTAGCCCCCACGCCTGCATAGCGAGCGGAGATAACACCAGGAGCGCCGCCCAAAGCATCAACCACTAAGCCAGAATCATCCGCTATCGCAGGCATCTGGCAATGTAATGCCGCATTTCGGGCTTTTAATAGGGCATTTTCTATAAAGGTAACACCGCTTTCCTCACATTCGGTCACACCAAATTCGGATTGTGGCCGAATAGTATTATCTTGCAAAATAGCCTGAAACTCTTTGACTTTGCCTTGATTACCGCTGGCCAGGACTATAGTGTGCTGTGTCGCCAATATCATTGATGCCCGTCTATAGCCGCGCGTTGCTTTTCCAACAAAATACTAATACCGTGCTCGGCTAAGCTCAGCATGGCGTCCAGCTCGGATTTTTTAAACGCATGGCCCTCGGCAGTGCCCTGGATTTCAATAAAAGCCGAACCGTCATTCATCACCACGTTCATATCGGTTTCTGCGCTGCTATCTTCAGCATAATCCAGATCCAATACCGGTACGCCCTCGTAAATGCCCACAGAAACTGAAGCCACGTGGCCATGCAAAGGATTAGTTTTGATGAGTTTTTTCTTAAGCATGGTGTTTACCGCTAACGACAAGGCCACAAAGCCGCCGGTAATGGCTGCGGTGCGGGTACCGCCATCGGCTTGCAAAACATCGCAATCGATGGTGACGGTATGTTCGCCCAAGGCTTTTAAATCCACCGCCGCACGTAATGAGCGGCCAATCAAACGCTGGATTTCCATGGTACGACCGCCTTGTTTGCCTTGGCTGGCTTCACGTCCCATGCGGCTATGGGTTGAGCGGGGCAACATACCGTACTCGGCGGTAACCCAGCCTTCGCCTTTGCCTTTTAAAAATCGCGGTACGGATCTATCAACACTGGCGGTACACAACACGCGGGTATCGCCAAATTCAACCAGCACCGACCCTTCTGCGTGGCGGGTAAAGCCACAGGTGAATTTTATTTCTCGAAGTTGATCTGGATTGCGTCCACTCGGTCTCATGATGTTCCCACTTAAATTAAAGTTGGCCAGTATACCTGAACTAATACGCTACGGTAGCCCTAATCAAACGTTTATAAGGGCTTGTCTCAGCTGGACAACCGTTTGCGGGCGATCCTGGGGATGCAGCGCCATAGCCCAGTCAATCACTTTAAGAAAATACTCAGGAAACTTGCCTTTTAACGCATTTACGGCGGGCGGCAGCGTATCTTTTTTTAACCGGGCTACGCTATCAAGCGGAGTTCTGCCATCAAGACATGCACGGATACAAGCACCAATAGCATAGACATCCGTCCACGGCCCAAACTGGGCATTTTGGTTATATTGTTCAACAGGCGAATAGCCTTGCGATACCACGGTACTTTTTTTATTCGACACTTTACTCGGATAGCTTTGAATAGCGCCAAAATCCAGTAATAAGGCATCATAGCCTGGGCGCACCAAAATATTGGCGGGCTTAATATCCAGATGCACCAGATTTTCGCTGTGAATATGCGCAACGCCATCTAATAGCGTGGTCAGCAGAGGCAATAAAAACTCCAAAGATACACTGACGTGTTTCTGGGTTAATAATTTATCGAGAGTAATGCCATAGTCATAGGTCATTACCATATAAACAGTGGAATTGGCTTTAAAAAAGCCGATAACTTCCACAATATTGGGGTGTTTTAAGGTCGCCAAAACTTTGGCTTCTTCAAAAAACAAGGCACGCCCACGTAAGAATAGGGTTTTTGTTTCTTCGCTGTTGGCAACAACGACATTATTCCAGGTTCTGTGCGCTAATTTTCGGGGTAAATATTCTTTAATGGCCACCTGAATTTGATCAGCCGTTTGTCTTGCCAGATAAACCGAGCTAAATCCACCGTGCGCCAATTCCCGCTCGATCATATACTGGTCTATAATGATGCCCGTTTGGAGATAATTCCATTGTTGGGGGTAAGTTTCAGGATCGTAGTATTCAGCCATCATGGTGTGTGTTTGGCGTTAATAGGCCTCTACAATTATAGGTTAAAAATGATAAGAAGTATGACTGCATTTTCGGGTGCTGAAACTGAACTGGGTAATTTGACCGTCAGTTGTGAAATTCGCTCGGTAAATCACCGTTATTGCGATATTACTTTAAAACTTCCCGACCGCTTACGTTTTCTTGAAGTGGAAATGCGTTCCGCGATCAGTGCAAAAATTAATCGCGGTAAAATTGAATGCACAGTAAATTGCAAAAAACAAACTAAATCGGGACAGAGCTTTTACGTAAATCCAGATGCCGTTATTGCCTTGCTTGAAGCAACGCAAGCAATTGAACAACAGATGTCTGGTGCTTTGGCATTTTCTGCTTTGGATGTTTTGGCTTTTCCAGGTATTCAGCAAGAACCGGATGTGGATAGTGGATCACTTAACGAAGGCGTTATGCGCATGATTACTGAGGCTTTAACAAGCTTAGTGGCTACACGTCAACGCGAAGGCGCTCAACTTAAGCTGCTTATTGAGGAGCGTTGTGCAAAAATGCGCAGCCTTGTCATGCTGGCAGAACAACGTATGCCAGAAGTACTGCAACTGGTACGTATTCGTTTGAAAGACAGAATAATTGAATTAGTCGCTCAGCCCGATTTTGACCGGTTAGAACAGGAATTGGTGATTTTAACGCAAAAGCTGGATATTGCTGAAGAGTTGGATAGGTTAAATACCCATATCACTGAAGTGTTAAGAGCGTTAACACAACCGGAAGCTGCCGGTAGACGCCTGGATTTTTTAATGCAGGAGCTAAACCGCGAAGCCAATACTATTGGTTCAAAATCAAATGATAAAGAAATGACACGCATATCGATTGAGCTTAAAGTGCTTATTGAGCAAATGCGTGAGCAAATCCAAAATATCGAATAACCTACTTGTTATGAATACTGGCACTCTTTATATTATTTCCGCACCTTCCGGTGCCGGAAAAACCAGCTTGGTTAAACAGTTGGCTGCAACGCTGGACAATTTGATCGTCTCAATTTCTCACACGACAAGACAGGCGCGTCCTGGTGAAACGGAGGCACAGGATTATTATTTTGTTTCACTGCCTGAGTTTGAAGCCATGCTGCAAAAACAAGCGTTTTTGGAACATGCCCAGGTTTTTGATAATTTCTACGGTACAGCCCAACAAACGGTCGAAGATAATCTGGCTCAAGGCCTGGATGTAATACTGGAAATTGATTGGCAAGGCGCTCAACAAATAAGAACGATATTTCCTGACAGCGTTTCTATTTTTATTTTGCCGCCGTCAACAGATGTTTTACGACAACGTCTTAACAACCGTGCTCAAGATGACGAACAAACCATTGCTCGGCGTATGCGTGATGCCGTAACGGAAATGCAGCACCATGCCGAGTTTGATTATTTAATTGTTAACGAGGTATTTGATCAGGCGTTGTTGGAATTAAAAAGCATTCTTATTACTCATCGGTTAACTTTACAAAAACAGCGTTGCCGTTTAAAGGTAATGCTGACATCGTTGCTGTCTGGAAGTTAACAACTGTTAACCATAACGTCTAAAGTTGGGTTGCCAAGCGCAGCCCATCTTGTCCAGCTTCATCTTCGAAAAAATAAATTGATAACCACTGTTAAGATAACGCTCACAATTAACATAGATACAAGCGGGATAAATACAAAACTTTTTGCATTTTGAATACGAATATCACCCGGCAATTTACCAAACCAGTTAACCAGCCAAGGCGCATAGCTGATTACCAGCCCCATCATAACTAACGCAATCCCAAGAATTATAATCATTTTTCCTGTGCTCATAATAATTCCTCTGTTCATAACATACCTGAAAGATGGACAATATTATTCCAATAAGATTACCCGATAGAGTTAAGCCTTTTTTCTATCAGGCAATGGCATAAGATAATGGTTGGCACACATCATTTTAATTTTGATCAATGCCATACAACACATCGTCTAGTGGAATCAGGTAAAATCTTAATCCCTCGTATTGCACAGCAAATAAATATAATGCGTCAACAATTTTTAAAAGCCTTTTGCGGACTCTTATTGACAGCACTGGCCAGCACAGTAAATTGCGCAGAATTGCCCACACCCACACTAGCACCAGGCTATGGTGATCTGCAATTTACCGCGCCACCACCCGATAGCTATACCCTGCCACTATTAGGCCAAGCGCAAGATGGCAAGGTATTAGATGTCGAAGGTCACGACACTACTTTGCACACCTTAATGGCCAGCAAGTCCAAAGGTTCGAACAAAATTGTCATACTAAGTTTTATTTATGCAACCTGCAGTGATGTCAATGGCTGCCCGTTAGCCACTACGGTGTTACACAAAATTAACAGCCGTTTACAAAAAGAACCCGAACTGGCCAAAAAGTTACGCCTGCTGACCTTAAGTTTTAACCCCAAACACGATACACCCACGCAAATGAAGCACTACGGCGAAAGCCTGAAACAGGGTGTACTCGAATGGGATTTTTTAACCACCCGTTCCGAGCAAGAATTAAACCCCATCCTTACGGCTTATCAGCAAAATATTCAAAAAATTTATGATGACAAAGGCCATGACACCGGCACCTTTTCGCATGTATTACGTGTTTATCTGATTGATGAACATCAGCAAATTCGGAACATCTACAGCTTGTCGTTTTTACACCCTGATATTTTAATTAATGATATTAAAAGCCTGCTACCTAAACCATCCGTTAAAACGCCACAAACCCAGCCTAAAAAAATCGATGCGTTAAAGACTGTGCGTCATCCACCGCTCGGTTTACCACCCGTACCCTTCCCTAAGAATAATCCCATCAGTCCGGAAAAAATCAGCTTGGGGAAAAAGCTATTTTTTGATCGCCGCCTGTCGCTGAATAATACGATGTCTTGCGCTATGTGCCATATTGCCGATCAAGGCTTTACCAACAACCAAATGGCGACTGCTGTCGGTGCAGAAGGTCGCACGGTACGGCGCAATAGTCCGTCTTTATATAACAGCGCATATTTTACGCTGTTGTTTCATGATGGCCGTGAAACCGAACTGGAACAGCAAGTGTGGCTGCCATTGCTCACCCATAACGAAATGGCCAATCCGTCTATTGGCTATGTTATCGACAAAATTAATAACAGCACAGACTACGCGGGACTGTTCCAAAAAGCCTTTAAAAAACCCGCTAGCATGGAGACAGTGGGCATGGCGCTGGCCAGTTATGAACGCACGTTGAATTCGGCCAATTCGCCATTTGACCGCTGGCAATACGGCCATGACACACAGGCCCTTGATGAAAAAGCACAACGTGGATTGCAATTATTTACCGGCAAGGCGGGCTGCTCACAATGTCATACGATTGCTGATAAATATGCACTGTTTACCGATAATGGCTTGCACAATACCGGAGTTGGCTATCAGGATGCCATGGTGAGCAAGGATACCAAGCAGAATGTGCAGCTTGCACCTGATGTTTTTGTGAAGGTGGATGCTAAGCTGATTGATTCGGTATCAGAAACCAAAAGCAACGATTTGGGACGTTATGAAATCACCCAAGACCCGCAAGATCGTTGGAAATATAAAACCCCATCGCTACGTAACATTAACCTAACAGCACCGTATATGCACAATGGCAGTCTGGCTAGCTTAAAAGATGTGATTGCTTTTTATAACCAAGGCGGTGTCGCTAATGAAAACCTTGATCCGCTCATTAAGCCTTTGCATTTAAACCCTGAAGAAACGCAAGACCTTGAACATTTTTTAAACCAGCTAACCGGCAATAACGTGCAAGAATTGATGGAGGATGCCCAAACTGCGCCCATAGGTGATATGCAATAGCGAGTCTTATAGCCCTCTTTATCTCTAGCAAAGGGAAAAGAACCAAAAAATCACTCTTTTTCTCCTCTTGCCAAATAAAAACCAAAGAACAGTGGTATTTTTTTGAACAGTTTTGGCGAACATTTATTTTTTTGTTCAGCCATATTTTGATCAGCAATGTTTTTTAGTGCCATAGCTAATGGATTGTTGTTACCTGCGTATTGCTCAACAGTAAGACAAAAACCATTAAAATCGTGTAAATAAAGCGGCACAATAAATTGATATTCCACAGTGTTAGTGTCTACATATAAACATTTTAGGCCAAATCTTTCGCCTTCTTCCACTGAGACAATTTGCTTCCAGGTAACGGCCTGGTAACAACCTAGGCAATTGTAACTGTACAGCCCTGTAGCACTAATTTTTAAAGGATAAAGATAATCCGATAACAAGACTAAAATGGCAATAACAACAAACGCCATCATCGGGATGAGTACCGCAAAGGCTAAGTTACCGCAGGCCGGAAAGCGTCCAGAATGCCATTGCCCTATAATGGCCACAACAAAAAATAGGCACGACAAAATTGCCAGAAACTTGGCATAAAGCCGCAACAACGGCAAAAAAGAATAGAATTTTTCTTGGATAGCGGGCGACATATCTCCTCCCTTTTATAATTATTGTTATTATCGTTTGTTCTTATTTTTCTGTGTTTACACCACTTCGCTTACTTTTACGGTTTGGAGATGGGTGTTATCTATTATTAATGAGGTAAAAATACCAATTATCGGCTTATAGTACAACGTACTAAGCTAGAAAATCAGCATTTTAATATGCAATAGCCATAAAGCTAAAGCTCAACTTAATATTCTTTGCCAGGTTTTTTAGGATGGCTGTGATGTTGTAACACATTGAGCTCTGGCTGAGAATAAAATAAGCTGTCGTTCATTGCATAAACTAAGGGGTAAACTGTTAATTAGCAATAATGCAGGTGTTCTATTTTTCGATGCAAAAAGTAGGACACCTGGGCAGTTTTGTTAAAAATATCCCATACCTAGGTCTAATCTGATTGATATGTCTGCTATTCATTTTATCGAAACCGAAGCCAACACATTGCCTGAGCTGCTACGCATTAGCGTAATTAATGCTTTAAATGATTGGTATCAACATGCCTCCGAATTGGGACTGATTGTTCCTGAATCAGGAGCCTTCAAATCATCACTGGCCAAAGTCTGGTGCAGCAGCCAGTTTGTCGCCGAAAGCTGCACACGCAAACCGGAAATGCTAATCGATTTGCTCAACTCAGGCGATTTATTAGCGCAATACTTATCCGGTCATTATACCCAGGCCTTAACTCACCACACCGCAAGCACCGAAGCGGAATTAATGGCAGAATTACGGCAGTTCCGGCGCAGAGAAATGGTGCGGATCGCCTGGCGAGATTTGGCCGGCTGGGCAACACTGGATGAAACCTTAATGGATTTGTCCCAGCTTGCCGATGCCTGTATTCAATCAGCCCTGGCTTTTGTATACCAACAAGCGTGTGAAAGATTTGGCACACCTTTGTTGCCCAACGGTCAACCTCAGCAAATGATCGTGTTAGGTATGGGCAAACTCGGTGCTTATGAACTTAATTACTCTTCAGACATTGACCTGATCTTTGCCTATCTGCAAGACGGCGAGTTACCGGATAGAAAAGCCACCACGTATGGGGAATTTTTTACCCGTGTTTGCAAAAGCTTGATTAAGGTATTGGATGAAATCACGGTTGACGGCTTTGTGTTTCGTACCGATATTCGCTTACGACCTTACGGTGACAGCGGCGCCATCATCATGACCTTTGATGGCATGGAAATCTATTACCAAACTCAGGCACGAGAATGGGAACGTTATGCCATGATTAAAGCCCGTCAAGTCGCTGGAGATTTTGATACTGGTAAACAACTGATGGCTATGCTCACAGCTTTTGTATACCGGCGTTATCTGGATTACGGTGCGTTTGAGGAGCTGCGCTCATTAAAGCTACAAATCAGCCAGGAACTGCGCCGTAAAGACCGCATGGAAAATATTAAACTTGGTCCCGGCGGTATCCGCGAAATTGAGTTTATCGGCCAGGCCTTTCAATTGATCCGTGGCGGCAGTGAAAAAACACTGCAAACACGCGGTATTATTGATGTCTTAACGCTGCTGGGTGAACTGCATTTAGTAACACCCGAAGATGCCGCCCAATTAAAGCAATCCTACCAATTTTTACGCCGTGCCGAAAACCATATCCAGCAATATCAAGATAAACAAACCCACGATTTACCAACTGATTCCAACGTACAACAGATTCTGGCCTACTCACTGGATTATGCAGATTGGCACAGCTTTAAACAAGCTTTGGATGCGGTCAGGGCGCAAGTACAGGCCGTGTTCGACCAGGTATTTTCGGTATCTAAACAAACACAACAAGAAAATAGCCAAAAGCTTTGGCTGTGTGCAGCAGATGATGCTGAGTTGTTACAGTATCTGGCAGGTTATGGCTTTCAAGATTGCGAACGCAGCTTGATCACGCTTAAACACTTTAAAAACTCTTTTGCGCTTAAGCGCCTAACAACTAAGGGCTTGGGTGTACTTGATCGTTTAATGCCACAATTAATTGAAGCCTTGCCAGACACCAAAAATCCCGATGAAACTTTAAAACGCACCTTGCTTTTATTTGAGGCGGTAGCGGGTAGAAACGTGTACTTATCGTTATTGGCTGAAAACCCTCACGCCTTGGCGCAATTACTCAGATTATTATCGGCCAGCCCATGGTTTGGTGATTATCTATCACGCTACCCGATATTATTTGATGACCTGCTCGATCCACGAACTTTATTTGAGCCGCTCAACAAAACCGATCTGGATGCCCAGCTAGCCGCTTTATTATCTCATGTTGATAGTGACGACGAAGAGCGGCTGATGAATGTACTGCGCCATTTCAAACAACAGCAATTATTGCGTGTGGCCGCCGCTGATATCATGGGTATAATCCCCATTATGGTGGTCAGTGATTATTTGACCTGGATTGCCGAAACCATTGTGGCTCATGCCGTAAACTGCGCCTGGCGGATGCTGATTAACAAGCATGGCTATCCGCTGGATTGCCAGGATAACAGCTCGGTAACCGGATTTGCAGTAGTGGGTTTTGGCAAGCTGGGCGGAATAGAGCTGGGTTATAGCTCAGATTTGGATATGGTATTTTTGTACACCTGCCAAGACGGCAATGCCATGACTAACGGTGCAAAACCCATTTCCAGTGCCCAGTTTTATGGTCGATTGGGGCTTAAAGTACAGCATATTCTCGATACCAAATTATTGTCTGGCATACTCTATGAAGTCGACATGCGCTTAAGGCCAAATGGCGATTCCGGCTTGCTGGTTACCCATATCGAGTCTTACGAAAACTATTTAAAAAATGAAGCCTGGACATGGGAACATCAAGCCCTGGTGCGGGGTCGATTTATCGCCGGTGACATTCATTTAAAAACCCATTATGAAGCCATAAGACAGCGTATATTAAGTTTACCGCGAGATACGCTTGCATTAAAAAAACAAGTGCGCGACATGCGGCAAAAAATGCGCGAGCACTTGGCAACAAAAGAAATCAACAAGTTTGACCTGAAACAAAGCAAAGGCGGTATTGCTGATATTGAGTTTATAGTACAATTCGCAGTATTGGCGCTGGCAGCAAAAAGCACCGCATTAACTACTTACACTGATAACGTCAGATTGCTGGACACATTGCAAGCTCAGGGTTTTATGGCTCCTGATGTCGCCAAAACGCTAAAAACTGCTTACTGCACTTATCGCGATCAAAGTCATAAACTGGCTTTGCAAGGTGATACCGCTATTGTTGATGAGGCACAAGTTACTGAACTAAGTTTGAAAGTGGAGCACATTTGGCACACTTTTATGGAGTAAACACATGAAACAAACCTACAACGCGGAGAAAAAATAATGGGGATGGAAGATAGAGATGGCTTTATTTGGCTGGATGGACAATGGACTGCCTGGCGTGAAGCGAAAGTACATGTATTAACCCATACTCTGCATTACGGCTTGGGCGTATTTGAAGGCATCCGAGCCTATAAAACCGAAAAAGGTACCGCTGTTTTTAAATTGCAGGAACATACCGATCGATTATTTCGTTCCGCACACATTATGAATATGCCGATGCCGTTTAGCAAAGAGCAGATCAACCAGGCGCAACTGGAAGCCGTGTCTAAAAATAATTTGGACAGCGCTTATATCCGCAGCATGTGTTTTTACGGCTCAGAAGGCATGGGTTTACGTGCCGATAATTTAAAAGTACACGTTATGGTGGCAGCGTGGGCATGGGGCGCTTACTTAGGTGATGACAGCATCGAAAAAGGCATCCGTATACGCACATCCTCCTACATCCGTAACCATCACAACAGCACCATGTGCAAGGCCAAAGCCAACGGCAATTACATCAACTCCATTTTGGCGCTGCAAGAAGCCCGCGCTAACGGTTATGATGAAGCGCTGATGCTGGATCACGAAGGCTTTGCCGCCGAAGGCAGTGCCGAAAACCTGTTTATTGTCCGTAACGGCAAAATTTACACGCCGGAAACCACCTCGGCTTTGGAAGGTATTACCCGTGATACCGTTATGACCATTGCCAGAGAACACGGTTATGAAGTTATCGAAAAGCGCATTACCCGCGATGAAATTTACGTATCTGATGAAGCCTTTTTTACGGGCTCTGCGGCGGAAGTGACCCCGATTAGAGAATTGGACAACCGTATCATAGGTTCTGGAAGTCGTGGTGTCGTCACCGAAAAATTACAGTCACTGTACTTTGATTATGTGAAAGATCGCCGATCTGACCATAACAATTGGTTGACTTACGTTTGAAGCCACTGATAAAAATCTTGGTTGTAGGCCCGTCATGGGTGGGCGATATGGTCATGGCGCAAAGTCTGTTTATCACGCTAAAAAAGCGATATGCCGGTTGCCATATTGATGTGCTTGCCCCTGTCTGGACGTTTGCCTTGCTGGAAAAAATGCCGGAAGTCTCTAAAGCTATCCCCTTACCCGTAGCACGCGGCCAATTGGGTTTAATAGCACGCTACCGTTTAGGCAAAAGCCTTCATGCAACAGGCTACGACCAAGCCATAATTTTGCCTAATTCATGGAAATCAGCATTAGTGCCTTTTTTTGCTGGCATTCCGTTACGTACCGGCTATATTGGCGAATGTCGCTGGGGCTTGCTGAACGACGCCAGAAAGCTGGATAAAACCGTGCTGACCATGACCGTGCAGCGCTTCGTTGCATTAGGCTTAGCTAAAAATGCATTGCTGTCACACTATCCAACACCGCATATTGTTAACAACACTGCCGCACAACAAACCACCGCAGTGAAATTTCAATTAACATCAGCCATGCAAACACTTGCCTTATGTCCCGGTGCAGAATATGGTGAGGCCAAACGTTGGCCGATAGGTCATTATGCAGAAGTGGCTAAGCGCATTGTTGCTCAGGGCTGGCAGGTTTGGTTATTGGGATCTGACAAAGATAAAGCCATTGCCGAACAAATTAATCAACAATCTGGCAATGTGTGCCATAACCTTGCCGGGCGCACATCGTTAGGCGAAGTAGTGGAACTGATGTCACTGGCCGACGTGGTCGTCACTAATGATTCGGGGTTAATGCACGTTGCTGCCGCTTTAGATAAAGACATTATTGCTTTATATGGTTCGTCCGATCCTGGCTTTACACCGCCTTTAACTAAAAAGGCCACCATTATTTCCCTAAACCTGAACTGCTCACCGTGTTTTAAACGCGAATGCCCTTTGTATCCACCGGACCATGAAAGCCATACCCAATGCCTGACCAAAATCACCCCTGATCGGGTGCTGACTACCCTAGGATCAATACACTAGGCCCGCCATGAAAATTGCAATCATCAAACTCTCTGCTTTAGGCGACATTATCCATGCCATGGTTGCTCTGCAATTTATCAAGGCGCAGCGTAGCGATATTCAAATTGACTGGATTGTTGAAGAGCGTTTTGCTGAAATCCTAAGACATAATCCGGACATTAACCAGCTATTGACGATTAATATAAAATCGTTAAAAACCAATAAAATTAACTTTTTCCGGCAAGTTAAAAAAGTACGCGGCTATGCCAGGAATCATTACGATTTAATTATTGACGCACAAGGCTTAATTAAATCCGCCGTTACTGCACGCTTATTAGGAAAGCCCATCGCGGGTTACGACATACACTCCATCCGTGAGAAAGCCGCCTCATGGTTTTACGATGTCAAAGTATCGTGTGCTTACGATGAAAACACCATCGATAGAAAAGCCCTGGTATTATCCAGCCCATTGGGCATAGGCATCAGTAAAGACCAGATTGTTAATAAACACCCGTTTCTATTTTTTAGCGATGAAGATCCGCAAATTTATGATTTTTTATTAAAAGATCGCATCAATATTATTATGGTAATAGGCTCAACCTGGGACAGCCGCAATTATCCCGTGTCGAAATTTATCAGCATAGCCAACAACCTGAAAGAAAACTGTCTGGTCGTGTGGGGCAATGAAGAAGAAAAAAATAAAGCTGACTGGATGGCGACCCAATCAGCATTTATTCAGGTCATGCCCAAACTGGATTTAAACAGTCTAAAAGCCTTGATTGCCAAATCGGATTTACTCATCGGTAATGATACCGGCCCCACCCACATGGCCTGGGCGCTTAATAAGCCGTCAATTACTTTGTTTGGCCCCACACCGGTGAGTCGGGTGTATCAAACCCACATTAATAAAGTCGTTAAATCGTCTTCAATTGTTAATCCTTATAAATTAAACAAAAACGATTATTCCATTAAAGATATTGACGAACAGGAAGTTATTGAGCTGGCAAAATCATTATTGCTCTTAGCGCCTCAAAAACTCTAGTTTAAAACAGGAAAGCCAAGGGATACGGTAAAAAAGTCCCATGCAGATCAATTAATCAATAAACCACCCTATAAAATCTTCTTCACCCCCTCAAATAATCAAACCCACAAACAAAAGCAATTACCCGGCAATGTGATAAAATTTTCGCCTGTCGGATGCCGTGACTGAAGAGTGCGGTTCAAATACCTTTCGGCACGATATACTTGTCATTGTGTATAGCTGTCGCTTTCTTTTAACCTTATCGCTTGAGTTTTTTATGAACAAACCCAAAAAAGTTGCAATTTTAACCGCTGGTGGACTCGCACCTTGTCTTAATTCTGCTATCGGCAGCCTGATTGAACGTTACACCGAAATCGACCCCAGCATCGAAATCATCTGCTACCGTAGCGGTTACAAAGGTCTGCTATTAGGTGATTTTTATACGGTAACCCCAGAAATTCGTGAAAAAGCCGGTCTTTTGCACCGCTTTGGTGGTTCGGTTATTGGCAACAGTCGCGTTAAGCTCACTAACGTTAAAGATTGCATCAAACGTGGCTTAGTGCAAGAAGGCCAGGATCCACAAAAAGTCGCGGCTGACCAATTGGTTAAAGACGGCGTTGATATTTTACACACCATCGGCGGCGATGACACTAATACCGCAGCGGCGGATTTGGCGGCGTTTTTGGCTTCCAACAACTACGGCCTGACTGTTATTGGCTTGCCTAAAACTGTCGATAACGATGTGTTCCCCATCAAGCAATCTTTAGGCGCATGGACTGCCGCCGAGCAAGGCGCAAAGTATTTCTGGAATGTCGTCGCAGAAAACAATTCCAACCCGCGTATGTTGATTGTCCATGAAGTGATGGGCCGTAGTTGTGGCTGGTTGACCGCTGCAACGGCTGTGGAATATCGTAAATTACTGGATCGTGCTGAGTGGTTGCCTGAACTGGGTTTGAGTCGTGACTCTTACGAAGTTCACGGTGTGTTCATCCCTGAAATGGCGATTGATTTGGCCGGCGAAGCCGCGCGTCTGCGTGCGGTTATGGATAAAGTCGATTGCGTTAATATATTTGTGTCAGAAGGTGCGGGCGTAGAAGCGATTGTTGCTGAAATGCAAGCCAAGGGACAAGAAGTACCGCGTGATGCGTTTGGTCACGTTAAGCTGGATGCGGTTAACCCTGGCAAATGGTTTGGTGAGCAGTTTGCGCAAATGATCGGCGCTGAAAAAACCCTGATACAAAAATCAGGTTATTTCGCGCGGGCTTCTGCGGCTAATGTCGAAGATATTCGTTTGATTAAATCTTGCGCGGATTTAGCGGTGGAATGCGCGTTTAGACGTGAATCCGGTGTAATTGGCCATGATGATGACCAAGGCTTTATCTTACGTGCCATTGAATTTCCACGCATAAAAGGCGGTAAGCCGTTTAATATTAATTCAGCTTGGTTTGATAAAACTTTGGGTGAAATTGGCCAAGCTAAAGGCGCTAAGGTAGAAACTAGCCACTAACACCGTAGGGCGGATTCGCGCCAGCAATCCGCCTTTTGCCTTGCCGCATGTGGTGTATTGCTTGGCGGCGAATACACCCTACCATATTACAACTTATTCGCACATTCATCAGCAGCAGGCTTCCGTTATGATCCAAGCGACTTACATCAGTACTCCAACGCGCTCCATGAGCACCGAAGATCTCATGCAAATTTTGAATTCTGCGCGGCAGAATAATATCCGATTAGGTGTATCGGGTATGCTTCTGTTTACCGGTAGCGAGTTTATCCAGATACTTGAGGGAGAAGAGAAGATCATTGAGGAATTATTAGCCAAGATAAAACAAGACCCTCGACATGGAGACATTCGAATTATAGAGAAGAAAAAGATTACTACACGCGAATATGCCGATTGGACTATGGGATTCAAGCATGTGGACAAAAATGATTTGCGTGATATACCGGGGCTGAACAAATTCTTTGATACCGATTTGAGCGGTGAGATTGATCATAATAAGTTAAAATTGATCAATAATTTGTTGAACCATTTCCGCAATAAAGAAAAGAAAAAAAATATCCACGATGAATTGTCTCTGGATCAAGAGGATAAATTTATTTTTTTCTTGCACTCCATGATTCGTTTTGCTGTGAAGGTGCTGGCATTGTTAATGATGCTCACGGTTCTCTGGTGTGTGTTGGACGTTGTGGCGGTCATCTATAAAGAAATATTAAGCCTGCCTATAACGTCATTAGGCAAGTCGGAAATATTGCATGTGTTCGGCTCATTCATGATCGTTCTGATTGCAGTTGAAATATTCATCAACATCACTCTATACATTCGCAACGATGTCATACCAGTGAAGATGGTCGTGGCAACAGCACTAATGGCAGTCGCACGGAAAATTATTGTTTTCGATTTCCATGACGTATCGGCCCTGCATGTCATCGGTACCGGTGTTTTGGTCATTGCCCTGGGCGTTAGTTACTGGCTACTGGAACGGGAATTCAAAGTACACTGAGATACCTAACCTGCTTTAACTGACCTATCGTAATATTAATAACATAGGGCGGATTCGCGTCAGCAATCCACCTTTTACCTTGCCGTATGCTTTGTATTGCCTAGCGGCGAATGCACCTTACCGCGCTAATGGCGAATATATTATACAGCCATGAATTAAGATAACCCGAAGACACTTTTTTTATGACTATATGTATTGCTGACGATGCCTCTATTAACCAAGCCGTCAAGCTGTTACACCAAGGCCGCCTAGTAGCATTCCCCACCGAAACCGTTTACGGCCTAGGCGCAGATGCCAGCAACCCAGAAGCCGTAGCACGCATATTTGCAGCCAAAGGACGACCCGAAAACCACCCGCTCATCGTACATATAGCCGACAGTACTTGCCTATCCAACTGGGCAGAAAATATACCCAATGCAGCACAACGCTTAGCCGAACATTTCTGGCCTGGTCCTTTGGCCATTATTTTAAATAAGAAAGACCATGTTCCAATAGCTGTTACCGGCGGCCAAAATACAGTCGGACTGCGCGTACCCAACCATCCAGTTGCATTGCAATTATTACGCGCATTTGGTGGCGGTATTGCAGCACCGTCTGCCAACCGGTTTTGCCGTATCAGCCCCACGCAAGCGCAACATGTTGCAGAAGAACTAGGCGATGCAGTGGATTTAATATTGGATGGCGGAGCATGCGAAGTCGGTGTGGAATCCACCATTATTGATTTAAGCGGTACTACACCACGCTTGCTCAGGCACGGCCATATCACCGCTGAACAAATTCAACAGGCATTACAAACCGAGCTGCTTATTCCTGATAAGGCAAAGCAAATACAATCAGATGAAATACGCGCACCGGGTATGATGACCGTACATTACGCGCCACTCACTACCGCCCTGCTCTGCCCCAGCGATTGTTTACCAAGCCTTATCAAGCAACTGGTATCGGAAAACAAACGCATAGCTGTCATGAGCTATCAAACCGTTATTACAGCAACCGGCCAGATCAGTGTTATGAAGATGCCAGAAATGGCAGAAACTTACGCGCAGTGTTTATACGCATCATTACGGGAACTGGATCATCAACAACGCGATGTTATTGTCGTGGAACAACCTCCGGCCACAGCAGAATGGTCAGCGATTAATGATCGTTTAGAAAAAGCGACTGTACCGGATCGGTAGGTATGATTTTGGTCTTGGGTGTACAGATTTGGGCAATTGGGAAATGACAACTGAAACAACTGCCCTTGCCTAACTCACTAGTAATCACCAAGCGGGCATCCTGGCGCATTAAGGCGTGCTTAACTATCGCTAAGCCCAAACCAATACCAGGCACTTTTTTACTACGCCTAACCTCAATACGATAAAAACGTTCCGACACCCGTGGAATATCCGCTGCCGCGATGCCTTCGCCTTTATCTTCAACTGACATAACGACTGATTCACCGCTCTGATACCATCTAACCTTAACTTTCGTATCATCAGGGGAATACTTCAGCGCATTACTCAATAAATTGCTGAAAGCACTACGCAACGCCAATTCTTCGCCAGCAACGTGTACCTGCGTGGCTAAAATCAATTCTATTCGATCCGCGTTACCCACCATATCACTGCTTTCTTTACAAATCTGCGTTAACAAAGCCGGTACGTCTATACATTGCGTTTTGCCCTGCTGCGTTTCCAGGCGGGTCAACAGCAGTAAATCATCCACCAAATGCTGCATACGATCAGTTTGCGTCTGCATTTGCTGTACGGAGTTGGTCAGCAATTGCGACTCTCCGTCATCCATGTCTTGCAGCGTTTCAATATAGCCTTTTAACACGGTTAACGGTGTTCTAAGTTCGTGAGAAACATTGGCCACAAAATCCTTGCGCATACGCTCCATCTTTTTTAATTGCGTAACATCCTGCGCCAGCAACAAGCGCAATCCTGCACCGTAACTGACAACTCGCACCGCTAACGTCATTTGGCTATTGACAGGAGACGGCACAATTACCGCTTCTTCGTAATTACCAGATTTTAAATAACGGATAAACTCAGGAAAACGGATAAGATTGGGAATGCGCTGACCCTTATCCGACGGCTTTAACCCCAGCACTTTCAAGGCGGTTTTATTGGCCCATTCAATTTCATCATTCGCGCCCAAAACAACCGCTGCATCAGGCAATGCTTCAGTGGACTGGCGAAATTGATCAATCACTTTACTGAGTTTCTTTTTCCGGCGTTTTTCGTTCTTTTTAATACGATAAACGTGGTAGTAAATTTCTTCCCAAACCCCGCTGGTTTTGGGATATTGACTTCGCCCGCCTTGCCTTATCCATCGTTCAAAGCGGGTGATTTGAAAAATTTGCTGTACCAATACAACAAGTACCAGTAACAAAAATAAAGGTAAAAATAATCCGGTTAATCCACCAACAATAGCTACCAGTAAAAACAGCAAAAATACCGAAATAAGTTCCTTTTGCCAAATACCCATGGAATTTATCTAGTAGGATACAGCCGTAACAACCGCTGCGGACACGGCTGAATCAGTCAAAGAGAATTTGTAGCCAAACCCCCGGACCGTTTGTAGTAAATCGCCGCGTTCGTATTCATCCAGAATTTTCCGCAGGCGACGAATATGCACATCAATGGTGCGCTCTTCAATAAATACACTACGTCCCCAGATTTGATCAAGCAACTGGCTGCGACTGAATACTTTGTCAGGATGCGTCATAAAAAACTGTACCATACGAAATTCGGTAGGGCTGATGTCAACTTGCCGATTGCCAATACTGAAACGATGTTGGCCCATATCCAATTGTAAATCACCCACGCTTACGGTATCGGTTGCTGATATTTTCCCCGCTCTCCGCAGCACGGCCCGAATACGCGCAATCAGTTCTTTAGGGGAAAAAGGTTTGGTGACATAATCATCTGCACCCACTTCCAAGCCTTTAACCTTATCTTCTTCTTCACCGCGTGCGGTTAATAAAATCACCGGAATATCTTGGTATATGGCTTCTTTTTTCAAACGTCGCACCCATTCCACACCACTGGTCACGGGTAGCATCCAATCCAGCAAAATCAAATCAGGGAATGTTTGATCCAAGGCACTTTGCGCTTCAATAGCGCTTTCAGCGGCCATTGTGGCAAAGCCGGCTTGTTCTAATACCATAATCAGCATATCTCTAATCGCTTCTTCGTCTTCGACAACAAGAATATTAAACTTAGACATCAATCAATCCTTTATTAAGCTTAAATAGCTGTATTTTAACAATAGCAATATTTCTTTATGATGACAAACAGAGTAGGATAACTCCGTGCATTTATAAATTTTGGTGCATCTGTCTTTGTATTTTTTATTTTTGTAAATTTTCCCCACCAAAACCCGATATTTGCATATTTTTTTAAAAAAACTATACTTTAGTTTGTGTATTAAAAATAATCTTATTCCTAGGTCTTTAATAAAATCAGTGGCTGCTTAAATGTTGTCATTGTATAGCATTTGACAGTCATTTTTTCATTAGTAAGTATTTATACCTATTGTGGGCTTAGCCTGTTTATTTCACACTAAAGTGTCGTTTTTTCGTGCGCACTGGTTGAGTAATATCAACGAAAACATGGCTTTTTAATACATAATTTCTATACAAAACATCTATATCAAGATCATATTTTAAAGTTGATTAACTAAGGAGATTATTCATGGGTATGTTACAAGAGTTTAAAGAATTTGCGATTAAAGGTAATGTTATTGATTTAGCAGTCGGTGTCATCGTAGGCGCGGCGTTCGGTAAAATCGTTTCGTCTTTTGTCGCTGACGTTGTTATGCCGCCGATAGGCGTTATGGTTGGCGGTGTAGATTTTTCCAAGCTGGCGGTAACTCTAAAAGAAAAAGTGGGTGATGTGCCTGCGGTAACGTTAAATTATGGTGTTTTCCTACAAACCATAGTGGATTTCACTATTGTTGCTTTTGTTATTTTTATGGTCATAAAAATGATCAATAGTCTTAAAAGAGCAGAAGCGGCTGCACCAGAAGCCCCGCATGCGCCTACCAAAGAGGAATTACTGCTGACTGAAATCAGGGATTTATTAAGATCTAAAAATTAATGCCCTTGATTTTTGTTGTTAGAACAAATTTGCTTTGAGTTCCGTTCAAGACTGCGTTAGAAACATTATTGTTACAGTATTTCTAACACATCTTGACGGAACACATTAACCAAAAAGCGGTTATTTTTTTGAAAACCGCAACTGATCGTTTTCAACATCAACCATTATAGTATCGCCAGCAATAAAATGGCTCGCCAATATGTCTTGTGCCAGAGGATTTTCCAGCTGTTGCTGAATAGCCCGCTTCATAGGCCTTGCCCCGTAAACCGGGTCAAATCCAGCTTCACCCAACAAATCCAAAGCCTCATCATTTATTTCAAAGTGGATATCGCGATCCAAAAGACGTTTACGCAAAAACTCAATTTGTATACATGAAATAGCTCGGATCTGTTTTTGGTCTAACGGATGAAAAACCACCGCTTCGTCGATGCGATTGATAAATTCAGGCCTAAACTGACGGCCGACAATTTCCATAACCGCCGCTTTCATGGCATGGTAATTCGCTTCACCAGCTAATTCCTGAATACGTGCAGAACCCAAATTAGAAGTCATTACAATCACAGTGTTTCTAAAATCTACCGTTCTGCCCTGTCCATCGGTCAATCTGCCGTCATCTAGTACTTGCAACAGGATATTAAATACATCAGGATGGGCTTTTTCAATTTCATCCAACAAGATAACCGAATAAGGCTTACGTCTTACCAATTCAGTTAAATACCCACCTTCTTCATAGCCCACATACCCTGGAGGCGCACCGATTAAACGTGCCACCGAATGTTTTTCCATAAACTCAGACATATCAATACGCACCATTGCATCAGGCGTATCAAATAAAAATTCGGCCAACGCTTTGCACAGTTCGGTTTTACCTACACCGGTAGGCCCTAAAAATAAAAACGAACCATTGGGGCGATTAGGATCAGACAATCCGGCTCTGGAGCGTCTTATGGCATTGCTGACCGCTTTAAGCGCTTCTTCTTGGCCAACAACCCGTTTATTAAGCTGCTCTTCCATATGTAACAGCTTCTCGCGTTCGCCTTCCATCATTTTGGACACTGGAATACCTGTCCATTTTGAGACGACTTCGGCGATTTCTTCTTCGGTGACTTTATTACGCAATAAAGTCATTTTTTTCTCTTCCATGGGCACGGCTTGCAGCTGTTTTTCTAGCGCGGGAATAATCCCATACTGCAATTCTGACATGCGTGCCAAGTCGTTAGTACGGCTAGCCGCTTCCAATTCCGTTCTAGCGTGCTCGAGTTTTTCTTTAATAGAAGCTGAACCTTGCAAGGATGCCTTTTCGGCTTTCCAGATTTTTTCCAGATCAGAATATTCTTTTTCCAGATTATTAATATCATCCTCTAGAATACCCAGACGCTTCTTGGAAGCCGCATCAGATTCTTTTTTCAGCGCCACTTGTTCAATTTTCAGCTGAATCAAGCGCCGATATAATTTATCCATTTCTTCGGGTTTGGAATCCATTTCCATACGAATACGGCTGGCGGCTTCATCAATTAGATCGATGGCTTTGTCAGGTAATTGGCGGTCGGCAATATAGCGATAAGACAAAGTTGCCGCGGCAACCAATGCCGGATCGGTAATATCTACCCCATGATGCACTTCGTATTTTTCTTTCAAACCACGCAAAATGGCAATGGTATCTTCAACGGAAGGCTGATCGACCAAGACCTTCTGAAAACGACGCTCCAAAGCGGCATCTTTTTCAACATACTTCCGGTATTCATCTAGCGTGGTCGCGCCCACACAATGCAATTCGCCACGCGCCAAAGCGGGTTTTAACATGTTGCCCGCATCCATGGCCCCTTCAGCTTTACCCGCACCGACCATGGTATGCAATTCATCAATAAATAAAATAACCTGACCTTCTTGCTTGGCTAAATCATTAAGCACCGCTTTCAGGCGCTCTTCAAATTCACCCCGAAACTTAGCGCCGGCAATAAGAGCTGCCATATCCAGTGCCAACACTTTTTTATGTTTCATGCTTTCCGGTACTTCACCGTTAACAATACGTTGCGCGAGACCTTCAACGATGGCGGTTTTGCCTACGCCAGGCTCGCCAATTAATACTGGATTGTTTTTGGTGCGGCGTTGCAATACTTGAATAGTACGACGAATTTCGTCATCTCTGCCGATAACCGGATCAAGTTTGCCTTGTTCGGCGCGTTCGGTAAGATCAACGGTGTATTTTTTTAATGCTTGCCGTTGATCTTCAGCATTGGCATCATCTACAGCCTGGCCGCCGCGCATAGCATCAATGGCTTTTTCAATGGATTGTTTACTGAGGCCTATTTTTTTAAACAACTCTTGCAGAAAACCTTTTTCTTCGCAGGCCGCTAACAAAAACAATTCGCTGGAAATAAACGTATCATTACGTTTTTGCGCCATTTTGTCTGTCAAATTTAATAGCCGCGACAATTCGTTGGAAATTTGCACATCGCCACCAGAACCGCTCACCGTAGCGATACTGGTAATACCTTTATTTAACTCTGCCCGTAAAATAGGTAAGTTGACATTCAGCTGTGTCATTAAAGGTTTTACACTGCCACCTTCCTGATCCAGCAAGGCCAGCAATAAATGCACAGGCTCAATAAATTGATGATCTTTACCCAGCGCCATACTCTGCGCGTCGCCTAGGGCTGTTTGAAATTTGTGGGTTAATTTGTCCATACGCATGGTGTGGCCTCAAAGCAATGTTAAAAAGTTAAGTTAACGTATGCGTTCACCTCCCCCTTTGAAAAAGGGGGATTGAGGGGGATTTATTTAAAAAATCTCCCCTAACCCCTCTTTTTCAAAGAGGGGGACTGAACGGTTACAAGTTAACTATGAAATGGGGCTGAATGCATCTATTTTCAAGCAAACGTCTTTATCAAAACAGGATAAGCCCAATTGCGCTTAATTAAACTAACCGCTCTAAATGACGATTTTTCTGCTCAGAAGTGTCCAGTCAAAAATAATTAATCAAATTGCGTCCTTAATTTCAATTTTGTGAACTGCGTCACAAACACAAATTGGTAACCGTTGTAAACTACGCATCCCTTTTTAAAGACTCAATTTCCTCCACGTTAAGGTTTACACACAGTTGAACACATTAAGCACAACGGCAAACATAAATGGTTTCCCATCAATTTTTCAAGATATTAGTCCCCGTGTTGCCGTAAATCCGGCAAATATGCAAATTAGTCGTTATCTCGCGCAAGCTGAAGAAGATGGCGGTATAACCCTTAGTGGCTTGCACCGGCTCGCCCGCTCAGTGGGCGTTAATAACCCAGAAAAGACTAGTCTCAAAATTGACGTAATTCATGCCATCCAGAAAGCAACATATCATTCTGCGTGCTTTCGTGCTGAAACAAGCAAGCTGTGTACTAGAGAAGACTGTAGTTGGCAAGGTGAATGCAAAAAACTGATTGCCGAATGGTATCGCTGAAAATTTATATGCCGAGCGCAAACGTATGTTTATGCCTTCGATTACAAAGCTACCAACTAAGACGGGATATCCGATCTTCCTGAGCTTGTCGAAGGATTTGTTGTTCATGGTTCGACAGGGCTCTCATGAGCTTGACGAATGGCTCACCACGAACGGCTTTTTTAAGCTGTCTCGTCTTAAAATTGGTAGCCGATTACAGGACGTTCGTAGTGCAGTAAAACAAAAAGGCGGCATTAGTTTGCGTAACGCCACCTTTTTTCAGACCCTAAAGCTTATTCGACAGTGACTGACTTAGCCAGATTTCTAGGCTGATCCACATCCGTGCCTCTAATAACAGCCACGTGGTAAGACAGCAGTTGCAAAGGGATGGTATAGACTATCGGTGAAATCTCATTATCCACCTGTGGCACTTTAACAATTTGTACATTGCTGTCACTGACGGCTTGCAAAGTTTCATCCATAAAGACAATCAACTGCCCGCCACGCGCACTGACTTCTTGCATATTGGATTTCAATTTTTCCAGCAAGCTGTTATTGGGTGCGACGGTAATTACGGGCATATCAGCATCAATCAGCGCCAACGGCCCGTGTTTCAATTCCCCTGCTGGATACGCTTCGGCATGAATATAAGAGATTTCCTTAAGCTTAAGCGCCCCTTCCATCGCTATCGGGTAATGCGTACCACGCCCCAAAAATAACGCATGCTGTTTTTCGGCAAACTGTTTAGATAACACTTCAATCTCATCATTCAAAGCCAATACTTTTTCAATCTTGCTTGGCAAACTGAACAATTCCGAGGTTATCTTAAGCTCAGCTGCTTCGCTCAGCTGAAAACGCCTACCCACAGCAATCACCAATAACATCAGCGCAACCAATTGGGTAGTAAAGGCCTTAGTCGATGCCACACCAATTTCAGGACCTGCACGGGTCATTAATACCAAATCGGATTCGCGTACCAATGAACTTTCCGGCACGTTACAAATCGCCAAGGAATATTTGGCACCGATTTTTTTAGCTTCTTGCAAGGCAGCCAAGGTATCAGCGGTTTCACCGGATTGGGAAATAGTGACGATTAAGGTATCTGGTGCTAACACAGGGTTACGGTAACGAAACTCACTGGCGACCTCAATATTACACGGTACGTGGGCTAAATCTTCAAGCCAGTACTTTGCTACCAGCCCTGCATGATAACTGGTGCCGCAGGCCAGAATTTGCACAGACGTGATCTTATCAAACACTTCAGTGGCATTATGGCCAAAGGCATTTTCCAGCAAGCGTCCATTAATAAAGCGCCCTTCCAGCGCTTGGGCAATCGCAAGTGGTTGCTCGTAAATTTCTTTGAGCATGTAATGGCGATACTCGCCTTTATCCGCGGAATCAGAAGTCAGTTGGCTTTCTTTGATAGGCCTTACAACAACGTTATCATCTTTGTCATAAATCACCAGGCTATCGATGGTAATGGCGGCAATATCGCCGTCTTCCAGAAAGATAAAACGCCGGGTGACCGGCAGCAAAGCCGCGACATCAGAGGCGATAAAGTATTCACCAAAACCGACACCGATCACTAATGGACTGCCTTTTCTGCACGCAATCAAGGTATCAGGTTCTTGCGTACCCATCACGCCCAACGCATAAGCACCTTCTAATTTTTTGATGGTGGCTTTCACCGCATCCAGCAAATTATCAGCAGATTCCAACGCTTGATGAATCTGATGCACCACCACTTCGGTATCCGTTTCCGAGGTAAATTCGTAGCCGTCCTGTTTCTGCGTAGCACGCAGTTGTTCGTGGTTTTCGATAATGCCATTGTGGACAACAGCAATGGTATCGCGCGACACATGTGGATGGGCGTTGGCGACACTGGGTTTGCCGTGCGTCGCCCAGCGGGTGTGGGCAATACCGATATAACCGGGTACCGGATCGGCCTTAACCAGCAACTCCAGTCCCTTGACCTTGCCCAACTCACGCTTACGGAAAATCTCACTGTCTTTAATGACCGCCAATCCCGCCGAATCATAACCACGGTATTCCAGGCGCTTCAAACCTTCTATTAAAATAGGCACGACGTTGCGTTGCGCTACTCCACCTACAATTCCACACATATTATTTTTCCTTTTTGATAGGACGTTGCCATCCCGCTATGGTTATTTGTTTAGCACGACTGAGTGTCAACTGATTTTCAGGGCTGTCTTTGGTGATGGTCGAGCCTGCACCAATCGTGGCATTTTTACCGATGGTAACCGGTGCAACCAGTTGCGTATCCGAACCTATGAACGCACCATCTTCAATAATGGTCCTAAATTTATTCACGCCGTCATAATTGCAAACGATGGTGCCGGCGCCAATATTCACGCCACTGCCGACCGTCGCATCGCCAATATAACTTAAATGATTAATTTTGCTACCTTTGGCCACCGTCGATTTTTTAATTTCGACAAAATTACCGATATGGACGTTTTCGGCCAATACCGCGTCTGGCCGTAACCGTGCAAACGGGCCAATGCGGCTACCGTGTCCAATGGTAGAGTTTTCTAATACGCAATTGGCCAAGATTTCTACGCCGTCTTCAATAACCATATTTTTAATTTGGGTATTCGCGCCAATTTTTACGTTGCTACCGATGCTGTTTTTGCCTTCGATAATCACATTCACATCGATTTCAATATCTTGTCCCAGATTATCAATCGTGCCACGCAAATCAAAACGCGCTGGATCGGCCAAAGTTACGCCCAACTCCATCAAGCGATTGGCTTGTTCCAGCTGATAAATACGTTCAAGATAGCTGAGCTGCATGCGGTTATTGACACCTAAAACTTCGGCCTCAGTTTCTGCCTGACTAGTGACGACCTTGATACCGTCGGACACCGCCATTTCGATTACATCGGTTAAGTAATATTCGCCTTGGGCATTGCTATTGCTTAAGCGGCTTAGCCAAGTTTTTAATTTGTCGCCTTTTAGCGCCAAAATGCCGGTATTACCTTCGGTGACCAGTTTTTCTTGTGCTGAAGCATCTTTTTCTTCGACAATCTTGGTAACCTGCCCTACCGTGTTTCTGATGATACGGCCATATCCGGTTGGATTTTGTAAATTTACTGTCAGCAAAGCCAAGGTATCGTCACTGACATTGGCCAGTAACTCCTTAACGGTAGATAACTTTAGTAATGGCACATCGCCATACAAAATCAACACAGTATCGCCATCAGCAACCTGGTCGCTGACTTGTTGCACGGCATGGCCGGTCCCCAATTGCTGTTTTTGCTCAACCCAGTTTGCCTCAAAATAGCTTAGGCTATCCTTAACCAGTTCGCCGCCGTGGCCATACACAATCTTGATGCGGTTGTTTTCCAGTTGGCGACTCATGTCGTAGACATGTTCCAGCAAGGGTTTGCCTGCGATTTTGTGCAGGACTTTGGGCAGTTCAGAGCGCATACGAGTGCCTTTGCCTGCTGCCAGTATAACTGTGGTAATTGTCATGATAAATCCTTAGACAGCAATGTTTTGCTCATACTTTTTGGGTTTGATAGGGATGGTAATGTTTAAAAAATAAAATGAATTATAAAGGATAAGTGTTTGATTGTTTAGCTATCAAGGTTGGCACTTTTTCAACCATCTAAAGTTGATTCGGAAATAACCGGAGAATTTTATTTTGGGAGACGATTTAGCCAGTGCTACCGTGTTAGGCATTTTAAGATGCGATCATTACGTTTGATTTTGCCGCTTATAGGCAATCGTTAGAATAAAAATTCGCTGTAATCGGCTAACGTTAACTTGTTTTACAAATTTCATTATGCTGTTTCGGTCATTCGGCGCCATGCATCGCAAGTATAGGCGGCTCTTTATTATGAGATTTTACGGTGCCGAAAATTACAATTGCATTCCATTCAACTATTCCCCATATTTCAAAAATAATATATCTGACTTGCAGTTGTAAGTTTTTTGACCTTGCGCCCAATAGAATTCTGTATCGAGGGAATCGATATCCATTGCCAAATTATCAAGGTGCTCATGTATTTTTTCTTGCAGGAAAACAATATTTCTTTTAAGTTTCCAGCTTGATGCCATGTCAGTTTCATCTGTAAGAACAAGAAAAAATCGATTAGATGCATCGAATCTTGCTTCCCCTTGATTTTCATAAAACCACTTTTTCAACTCAACTGGGCTATTCTCTGCATCAGCAATTATTTTCCTTTTTTCATCCCTTAATTCTTTAACAAACTGCTTTGCTACAGGCCTCTGATCTTCAAGCATCTTATTAAGCAAATGTAATTTCAAATCCCTAGGATTTAAGTCATTAGGGATAAATATATTCAGTATTCGACAAGTTTTTTTTAACATTGTCAATTCATTACCATAACCGCAATCACGAAGCTTATCGGCTAGTAACTGTTCAGGAAAATAAGTGACCTTTAAATCAAATGGGATATCATTTACGAAAAAATCTATCTTTTTCACTAGACCCACAGTTGGCAACACAGAATCATGGTCTTTAAATAGATCTTCTATAATTATAGAAGTCCAGTGATTGTACCAAGAGTTTAGCGTGTAACCTCTCATACTACTTAATAAGCTACCTTCTATTTCCTCGTTAATTTTATCGAATGATTGAATTTTCTTTACGTAGTTATTAATAATGTTCTTTTCAAGGCTATTTCCGAACGACCCACCCCAATCAAAGAGTTGAAGCCTGTTAAGCTGGTCTACTAAATAATCCTGATTTCTGATTCTTTCTACTCGTTCTTGCCGATACTTTGAATTTATATAATCATTTATTTGATCATCTGTAACTTTCATATTCTCAAACACGGCTTCAAAGTAATCTTTTAGTTTTATTCCTACTATATTAACTGCGTGAAGAGTACAAAATTCTTCCATAGTTTCTTTGCGAGACATGCTTCTTAACTTCAGAAATCGAATTCCTCTAATATCATTTTCTATATTTGGAAAATCATTATTTCTGAAAAGCTTATCAAGCTGTTTGAAATTTAAGTTCGTCATTCAACATCCAGTTTTTTTCATCATTAAATTTGAATTTTTTTACCAGTAGCTCTAATATGTCAACCTGGCCAGAGACTATTCTTTCCTTAAAAATCATTTCCATAACTTTAAGGAATATCTGATTAGTGTCTAATGAACCATAGCTCAACCAATCATGAATTCTAGACACTAAAATAGTGGATAATACCTCCCCAGTTATTTCCTCATAAGGCGCTATCAGTGGTAGCTTTCTCAACGTAACTAAAACATCACCTTTGATGCTTTTCATTCGGTTAATCTGTCTTGGCGTGAATGATTTCTGAACCAACCACTCAAACTTGTACAGCTCAAATCCATTTTTCACGCAGGCGTTAGTTATTGCACGCCATTCATATCCAGAAAGCGAATGGTACGTAAGAGAAAAATATTTGTTGTTTTTCAACACTCTCCTTATTTCGGAAAAAGCCAAGTTGATGTCAAATTCATAATTTGAATTTCTCTTATTCCTCATCTTGCTATCGCTAATAACTATTTCATTTTCGTAATCTGGCTGTAGCTTTAGCCACGAATTCCATATAACACTTTGCTCGAAATATGGAACAGCCTCACCGTAAGGTGGATCAGCAAATACATAATCAACAGACTCTGATTTTATACTAAGACTTTTTACATCATCCTGAGTAATTCTATAGGTGGGAGGACAGCCTCCCTCTTCATCAGCAAATAAATCACTCTCGCCCGGAAAACATTGGAAATATTCATTTTTTCCTTTAATAGCCTTATTTAGCCTATTTTCGAAATATATTAAAACATTATTTTCAATATATGTTTCACCTGTATAAAAACCGGTCATCCATGCACCTGGAGCCATATCACCTCTACTATTTATCGGTGGCACTAATTTAGAGCAATTTGCCAAATTTGCAGTAAATGCCAATTTAAGTAATTCTCTTTCTTTTCCATCGGAATGATTTTCAATTAAGTGAAGCAGTCTCGCATGACATGAAAGCGTCCTTTTTGTAAATAGCGAAGCGACTGTCATTCCCCTTTGTGCAGATATTCTAGAATTTTCAATAAGCAAATTATCTGGATGCCAATCATGTATTATTTGTGAAGTTTCGTATTTCAGATATTCATCTGCGTCAGCTTTTTCAATTTCAATCTCACGAGCTTTTCTTTCTCCTTCTATTTTATACTTAGCTTTTATCGGGAGATCGTCTTTGTTTCGAAGAACAGAGATCAAAAGAATTTTCCTCCCTTCGACATCCCACTCAAACCAACCATTTACAAAAGAAGAAAATTCCGATTTTATTGTGATCCAGTGCTTTTCAACCTTTTTTAGATTAACACCCCTATCAAAAAGTTGAGTGTTTAAAAAGTTTGCAATAGGATTCAGATCATTTGATATAACATTTCTTTTTAATATGAAAGCTTCACAGCAGAAAACACCATAACCAGAAAATGGATCCAGTACTGTATCACCTTCACTACTGTATGCTCGGACAAGAGCACCAAGATTAGAGGAAGGCTTCTTTCCCCAATACTTATGCATCTCATACCTATCTCTTTTCTGTTTCAAACCCACATCCTTAAATCATTAAGTATTAATTGATTAACTATATAGCAGGTGCTTAGAATCACATAATTATGAAACGACTATAAAACAAAAAACCCGATAACAAACGCTATCGGGTTCTCTATGCAATCCAGAAAATCAGCAGCCTACCTACCCGCCACGTTTTCTCAATCTGTCCAACGTCTGCAACTGCATCATCGCCGCAAGCAATTGCGCTTGTGCCGTTGCGTAGTCAATCTTGCCAGACTTATCAGCCAGCGCTTCTTCCGCTTTGGCCTTGGCTTCTAATGCAGCAGCCTCATCAATGTCTTTCGCCCGAATCGCCGTATCAGCAAGAATAGTCACCAAATGTGGCTGCACTTCCAAAATACCACCGGAAATATAAAACGGATGATTTTCTTTTTCACCGGTTTTAACACGCACTTCACCGGGCTTCAAACGGGTAATCATCGGCGCATGGCGCGGTGAAATACCCACCTCGCCCATTTCAGCAGGGGCAAATACCATTTCCGCCAAACCAGAGAAAATCTCTTTTTCAGCGCTGACGATGTCTACTTGTACAGTCGTGGTCATAATGTGTCCCGAAAGTTAGCCTTTCATCTTGGCGGCTTTTTCCAGCGCTTCTTCTATGGTTCCCACCATATAGAAAGCCTGTTCTGGAATAGCATCGTGTTCGCCGCTGAGTATGCTCTTAAAGCCAGCAATAGTATCTTTCAACGACACATATTTACCTTTGGCACCGGTAAATACTTCCGCAACAGTAAACGGCTGAGACAAGAAACGCTGGATTTTACGTGCTCTGGTCACGACCAGTTTATCCGCTTCCGACAACTCGTCCATACCCAAAATAGCGATAATATCACGCAATTCTTTATAACGTTGCAAAATACCTTGCACACTCCGCGCCACGTCATAATGCTCTTGGCCAATAACCAGCGGGTCAAGCTGACGGCTGGTAGAATCCAACGGATCAACAGCAGGGTAAATACCCAGTTCTGCAATCTGGCGGGACAATACCACGGTCGCATCCAAATGCGCGAACGTTGTCGCAGGCGATGGATCGGTCAAATCGTCCGCTGGTACGTATACCGCTTGGATCGAGGTGATAGAACCTTTTTTGGTGGAGGTAATACGCTCTTGCAATACGCCCATTTCTTCAGCCAGTGTAGGCTGATAGCCTACCGCAGACGGCATACGGCCTAACAGCGCCGACACTTCTGTTCCAGCCAGGGTGTAACGGTAAATGTTATCAACAAAGAACAACACGTCACGACCTTCGTCACGGAAGTATTCCGCCATCGTTAAACCAGTCAACGCCACGCGCAGTCTGTTTCCAGGCGGCTCGTTCATTTGGCCGTACACCATCGCCACTTTAGAATTGCCTAGATTTTCAGCGTCGATAACGCCGGCTTCCTGCATTTCGTGGTAGAAATCGTTACCTTCACGGGTACGTTCACCAACGCCTGCAAACACGGACAAACCAGAATGCTGGGTCGCAATGTTGTTGATCAATTCCATCATGTTAACGGTCTTGCCGACACCGGCACCGCCAAACAGACCGACTTTACCGCCTTTAGTGAACGGACAAACCAAGTCGATAACCTTGATGCCGGTTTCCAGTAATTCAGTCGCAGACGCTTGTTCGGCGTAGCTTGGCGCTTCACGGTGGATAGCCCATTGCTCTTGTTCACCGATAGGCCCACGTTCGTCGATGGGATGTCCCAACACGTTCATGATACGGCCTAAAGTTGCTTGACCCACTGGCACTGAAATCGGCGCTAAGGTGTTAGTGACGGTCAAGCCACGGCTTAAGCCATCGGTGCTGCCCATTGCAATCGTTCTAGCGACACCGTCGCCTAATTGTTGTTGCACTTCCAATATTAAGTCTTTGCCTTCTACGACCAAGGCATCATATACTTTTGGTAGGTCTTCGCGGGAAAACTCCACGTCGACGACCGCGCCAATAATCTGAACGATTTTACCCGAACTCATTGAGTGTCCTCTTGTATTGTATTGTTTGTTTGAACTTAAACAGCTGCGGCACCGGCAACAATTTCTGAAATTTCTTGTGTAATAGCAGCTTGTCGGGCTTTGTTATAGATCAGCTGTAACTCTTTGATAAGATTACCGGCGTTATCCGACGCACTTTTCATGGCGATCATTCTGGCGGCCTGTTCGCAGGCATTGTTTTCCACCAAGCCCTGATAGACAATCGATTCGATGTAACGCCCCAGCAAATGATCCAGCACGTCTTTGGCATCGGGCTCATAAATATAATCCCAATGACCGCTCAAGCTATCGTCGATTTCATCGGTCACGACAGGCAACAATCTTTCGACCGTTGGCTGTTGTGTCATGGTATTAACGAATTCGTTACTGGCGATGTACAACTCATCAATAGTGCCTTGCTGGTAGGCATCGAGCATGATTTTGATCACGCCGATAATATCCTGCAAATGCGGCGCATCGCCAAGTTTGCCCACCTGGCCGACCAGATTGCTTTTCAGCGAACCAAAAAATCCCGCCGCCTTATTACCGACCGTACACACATCGACTTCAATATTGGCGCTGTCCCATTGGGTCAGACTGGCCAGGGTTTTTCTAAACAGGTTTGAATTCAAACCGCCGCACAAACCCCGATCAGAACTGATCACAATCAAGCCAATACGCTTAACCTCGCGTTTAACCAGGAAAGTGTGTTTGTATTCAGGATTGGCATGGGCAAGATGTTTAATAATCCGACCCATTTTTTTAGAATAAGGCCGTGTTGCCAGCATTCTGTCTTTGGTTTTACGCATTTTACTCGCGGCGACCATTTCCATCGCGCGGGTAATTTTTTGCGTATTTTTAATACTGGCGATCTTAGTGCGTATTTCTTTACCAACAGCCATCAGAAGACCTTTTTATTAGCTATACGTTTTAACAAAAGATTCAATTGCCGCTTTCATGCCATTTTTAATGTCATCAGAGAAATCACCGGTGCTGTTGATGGTGTCCATCAATGCGCCGTGTTGCGATTTCATGTAGGACAACAAATCGGCTTCGAAAGCCAAAACTTTGTTAACTTCCAGCTTATCCAGAAAGCCTTCGTTAGCAGCAAACAACGATACCGCCATTTGTGCAACCGACATCGGCGAATATTGGTTTTGCTTCATCAACTCGGTAACGCGCTGGCCGCGTTCAATCTGCTTACGGGTCGCCTCATCCAAATCGGATGCAAACTGGGCAAACGCCGCCAATTCACGGTATTGCGCCAAATCCAAACGCGTACCGCCACCTAATTTCTTGATGATCTTGGTTTGCGCTGCACCGCCTACCCGCGATACCGAAAGCCCCGCGTTTACCGCTGGACGGATACCGGAGTTGAACAAGCTGCTTTCCAAAAAGATTTGGCCGTCAGTAATGGAAATTACGTTAGTCGGTACAAAAGCCGATACGTCACCACCTTGGGTTTCGATGATTGGCAATGCGGTCAACGAACCGGTTTTACCTTTTACTCTGCCGTTAGTCAGTCTTTCAACTTCGTCAGCATTAATACGTGCCGCACGTTCCAGCAAACGCGAATGCAAATAGAACACGTCACCAGGATAGGCTTCACGGCCAGGCGGACGACGCAGCAACAACGACACTTGGCGATACGCCCAGGCTTGTTTGGTCAAATCGTCATAAATAATCAGCGCATCTTCACCACGGTCGCGGAAGAATTCGCCCATAGAACAACCGGTGTACGGGGCAATAAATTGCAGTGCAGCAGATTCTGATGCAGAAGCCACCACAATAATGGTGTGCGCTAACGCATCGTGTTCTTCAAGCTTACGAACCACGTTAGCTACAGATGAACGTTTTTGGCCGATAGCGACATAAATACATTTAATCCCGGTGCCTTTTTGATTGATAATTGCATCAATCGCAATCGCAGTCTTGCCGGTTTGACGGTCGCCGATAATCAATTCACGCTGGCCACGGCCAACAGGGATCATCGCATCAATCGACTTTAAACCCAATTGCACAGGCTGGTCAACAGATTGACGGGCAATAACCCCTGGCGCGATTTTTTCAATCGGCGAGGTTTCGGTGGTTTCAATCGCACCTTTGCCATCAATAGGATTACCGAGTGCATCAACCACACGGCCTAACAGGGCTTCACCGACCGGCACTTCCAAAATCTTGCCGGTACATTTAACGGTATCGCCTTCGGAAATGTGCTGGTAAGCACCTAAAATCACCGCGCCGACTGAATCGCGTTCTAAGTTAAGCGCCATGCCAAAGGTATTGCCAGGAAATTCCAGCATTTCACCTTGCATCGCTTCAGACAGTCCGTGGACTCGTACAATACCGTCAGTCACACTGACCACGGTACCTTCTGTGTGAGACGTTTCGCTCAGGTCGAAGTTTTCGATCTTCTTTTTAATCAGATCGCTTATTTCAGATGGGTTTAATTGCATGTGCTGTTTCTCAGTTTCAGTGTAGCGCTTTTTGCATGTGTTGTAGCTGGCCTCTGACCGATTGATCGATGACTCTGTCACCGGCTCTGACCAGAACGCCACCAATTAATGATTTGTCGACCGTAACATTCATTCGAACTTTTTTGCTGAGGGTTTTTTCAAGCCTGGCCGCAAAGCTTTTCTCGGCTTCTTTGGTAAAGGCAAACGCGGTAAACACTTCTACGTTAACACTGCCTTCATCGTCGGACTTATAGCCTTCGAAGAGATTGGCAATAGACGGCAGTAAGGTTAAACGGTTATTTTGCACCAATAGCTTCAAAAAATTTGTGCTTTCGCCATCAAGCTTACCTTCGCACAGCTCAAGCAAAAAGCCACAGACTTTGTCTTTGCTGATCTTAGGATTGCCCACCAATGCCAGCATGTTCTTATCACTGAGCAAAGCAGACATAAATGCCAAACCCTCTGACCATTTATCGGTAGACTTAGTTTCCTTGGCGCGTTTAAACGCCGCCGCTGCGTAAGGTCTCGCCATTGTTGCCAATTCGCTCATTTGCTAGACCTTATAACTTGCTGGAAACTTTATTAATGATGTCTTGATGCTTGGTTTTATCAATTTCTGCACCCAGAATCTGTTCGGCAGCGTCCAAAGCCAGTGTTGCAACTTCCGCACGCAAATTATCTTTCACTTGCTGCATTTCTTGATCAATCTGAGCTCTCGCCGCGATAATCAGACGCTCACCGTCTTTTTTGGCCGTGTCTTTCGATTCTTCAACAATTTCGTTGGCACGTTTTTGCGCCAAACTCAACAGCTCAGAAGAATGTTCTTTGGCTTCTTTTAAAACGATTTTAGCTCTTTCTTCAGCGGCAAGTATGTCTTCCTGACCTCTTTCAGCGGCAGCCAATCCATCAGCAATTTTCTTTTTCCGCTCTTCAAGAGAGTCGAATAAAGGCGGCCAAATGTACTTCATGGTAAACCATACCAGAAGTGCAAATGTAATCATTTGCCCAATCAGAGTAGCATTGATACTCACGATACGTTCCTCTTGTTGCTATTGAACACGACAGTTCGATTAACCGGCAGCTGCAGCTTGTACAGCTGACAGGAATGGATTTGCGAAAGTAAAGAATAACGCCAAACCAACGCCAATCATTGTTACCGCATCCAACAGACCTGCAACAACAAACATTTTTACTTGTAACATAGGCACCATTTCCGGTTGGCGAGCAGCGCCTTCCAGAAACTTTCCACCCAATAGACCGAAGCCTATAGCCGTTCCTAAAGCGCCCATACCAAGAACCAGACCCACTGCGATAGCAGTCATGCCTTGTACGTCAGCAATTAATCTTGCAATTTCCATGAAACCTCCAAACCTAATAGTTAAGTAATAAAAAAACAGTTAAA
>NZ_JAYTLQ010000030.1:0-8400 GCF_043729335.1 Crenothrix sp.
GAGAGCCTTGTCGAACCATGTGCGGCACACCGTACACCCTTCGACAAGCTCAGGCCGAACGGTGTGCCTTATTGAGTGTCCCGTCTTATGTGTGTAGCCCATTAAAGCGAGTTACTCTGTAACACTTAAAAGTTCGTTTATAAAATCACTCTGGGCAGTGATATGGACACAATGATGAGGGTAATTTTGTGCATGACAACATAACCATCGCTAGCCTAAATCCATAAAAATAATCCACTAGCCTTTGTAAATAAAGGCACTTACCGAACGCCAATCAGTAATCCAATATAGAGCAAAACAAATAACCCTTAATTCGATACAATAGCCATTGTGTAGATTACGTTTTTTATTATACTAGTCAATTTTTGGGAAATTCTATGTGCTTTAGTGCAAATATGTCGCTTAGTTTGGGAGTAATCGGGCTGGCGGCTTCTGGTGTTACTTTTCTTGATAAGACCGAAACTTTTTGGGTACGCTTTGCCAGAGCCTACGCCATTTTTCATTTTTCGTTAATGGAGTTTATCCAGTTTTTTGCCTATCCGGTAGCCGACCAATGTGGCTATGGAACGAATTATTTTTTAAGTGAGTTATCGACCTATCACATCAGTTTGCAGGCGTTAGCCATTATGCCAGCCTTAGCGACTTATTCGTCTGATAAAACGGCGCTTAAAAAAGCCTTTCTTGTGGGTGGAACGCTCAGCACCTGCTTTATCTTTTTTTCTTTTCTACCCAACACCTGGCAGCTTTTTGATGTGGAACCCAATTTTATTGGCCGCATGGTGTCTTGTTTATTTACCGGTAAATATCATATTGGTTATGCGATATCGAGCGCGTTTGGGTTATTGGTTACCTGGGGATCATTATTTGCATTAGCCGTCAGCGCTTTTGTCTGGAAGGACAATTGGCGTATTGGCAGCTACCATTTCATTATGGCTATGATGACTTTATTTGTGCCACAGTGGTTATTTGGGGTCTCAACCGGTGAAGCCGCCGCTATGTACTGCTTTTATTCGATTCCCATTACGGCCAGTTTTATGCCTTATTTTAAAAATTTCTTCATGGCATCCAACTACACAGATCCCTATAATTTCACCGTTAACAGTTAGTGCTTAGTCATATTTACTTTGTCGAGTACTATAAAATACGCCGTTCGTCCTTGAGCTTGTCGAAGGACTTGTGGCTATGGTTCCGACAAAGCTTCCTTGAGTCTAATCGAAAGGCTCAGCAGTTATGGTCTTTGGGTACGAACGGTTTTTTAAAATTTGTCCGATAAATCATTATTGATTGAAGAGCCGTTGCCTATTGTCGACGTTCATATTTCCAGGGCGTAACACTATCCAATATTTTCTTATGAACAAATCACCGATTAAAAATCACTGTGAACATTCGTAACGCCAGATTTGAAGATATACCCGCCCTCGCTGAAATACACGTACTGTCATGGCAGCATACCTATCGCGGTATTGTGCCCGATAAGTATCTTGATTCGTTAACCATGCCAACGCGTGAGGCTATATGGCGCGAAAATCTCGCCCAAAGTACGCCTAAAGTTATCGTTGTGCAAGCAGGCAAAAAAGTGGTTGGCTTTTCTTGTTTTGGAAAATGTCGTGATAACCGTGCCAGTGCAAATGATGGCGAAATTTGGGCTATCTACCTTTCGCCATTACATTTAGGTAAGGGTTTGGGACGCGCTTTGTTGTCAGAATCCTGCGAGCAGTTAATTGCCCAAGGCAAGACCCGCATTAGTCTTTGGGCTATTGTGGGTAATGAACGTGCCATACATTTTTATCAGGCAGCAGGGTTTGCGCCAGAAGAAGATTCGTTGAAAACCTTTGAGCTTGCAGGCGCCGAGATTGCCGAAATACGCTATGTTCAAAACATCAGCTAAGAAACAAATAAATTAATACAGGAACTGCGCAATAATTAGACAGCGCAACTAAACTGTGTAACCGGCAGTGGCTCTTGCCCGTATAACGCTGCGGGTCTACCAAAATAATAACCCTGCCCAAAATCAACATTCAAGCCGCGTAAAATGTCGGCAGTTTCCTGATCTTCAATCGACTCGGCAGTGACTTGTTTGCCCAATGTATGGGCAATTTCGGTAACGGCGCGCACCAGGGTTTTATTGGTCGCATCGTGCTTAAGCTCGCGAATAAACCGGCCATCAATCTTGATAACATCTACCGGTAGCCGCTTAACATGGTCAAACGAAGCAAAACCACTGCCAAAATCATCCAGCGCAAAGCGAAAACCCAACTCGCGTAACTTAAGGATATTGCGTAACACCAGCGAAAAATTATTGATGGCGCTGTATTCAGTGATTTCAAAACAAATCTTGGCTGGCGAAATATTGTGCTCGAGCAGACATTTTCGGATAAAGGCCACAAATAGCGGATCGGCCAAAGTTTGAGGACTGAGATTAATATTAACCATGCCACTCTGTACTAGGTTATCGCCCTCTATTAGCCACGCACAGGTTCTATTAAACACCCAGCGATCAATTTGCGGCAGCAAATGATAGCGCTGTGCCGCGGGTAAAAATGCCCCCGGCGCTAGTAAACCGTTATCGGTGTGCAGGCGTACCAACACTTCATAATGTTGTAGGTGGGTTGGCTGGGGCGTTAATGAGATGATCGGTTGCTGGAATAAAGTCAACTGATGATCTCTAAGCGCCTGGGTCAGGGTAGCGACCATATCCATCTGGCTTTGCCGGTAGATAGTGACCTGCTTATCGGGGTCATTGATAAGCACGCGGTTTCGGCCGGCATCTTTAGCTTCGTAACAGGCGGCATCGGCCAGACTGAGCGCCTTCTCGCCACTGGTTATGTGTGCATCAAGCGTGATAAGACCGATGCTCGCCGAAGTTTTAAAAATCCGCTGTACCCATTGAAAATGATTGGCCTCCAATGCCAGACGAATGCGCTCGGCGCTAGCCTTACCGACAGCCTGATTTTGATTGTAAAAGATAATGCCAAATTCATCACCGGCCACATGGCCGCAAGTATCGTTAATAACTTTAAACTGGTCCAGATCTATAAAAAGTAATGTATGCGTAATTTGGCTACTAATAGCCTCTTGCAGATAGTTTTCGAATGCATTGCGATTATGTAAACCGGTCAAAGGATCACGCTTGGCCAGATAAGCCAGTTGTAATTCCTGTTGCTTACGCTGGCTAATATCAATTATTGAGCCTTCAATCAGATCAATATCATTAGCGCTGATATGCCGTGCCGACAAGCTATACCAGGTATTATCAGGGCCTTGAATCTCAAGCGCTTCAACAGTGCCGTGCTGTTTTAGACCTTGCGTTATTTTTTTCCAGACATTTTCGGGTTCAGCAAAATAACTGTGTAAAAACGATTGATTAATAATGGGTTGCTCAACGAATTTAACAGCCAGCAATTTTTGTAAGGCTGGATTGACTTGCAGTAAGCGGCCATCGATAAAGGTGGTAAATAAACTTTCCAGCGCATTGTGGTAAAGAATTTGGTATTTTTCGAGGCTTTGAATACTCATTTTTTGTGCAAGGGCGACTTGTTCCCGATCGTAATTAAACCGCATGTTAATAATTGACGAAAACGACAAAAACATTAATGTGCCACTGGCCAAGCTCAGGTGATACATAAAAGGTATATGATTATTATCAACAATCAACGGACTAATATGGTAATAAACCACTACTATTAAAAACAATAGCACCGTCGTAATAAAGGTACGCAAATGTTTAATGGTGGGATACCAGCAGTGTGGCGTAAGAATGCCAATGAGGCATGCCATTACAATGACCACGCGATAAGCCACTAAAAAAATCGGGTGCGGAAAGAGCAGATTACCCACTATTAATACAATACCTAGAGCGGCACAGGTATGTAATCCTCGGGTGATAAGCGGATGCTTGCCTTTAAAATCAACAAACAAATTTAAGAAATGCTCAAAAAAAGAAATAAATAAAACCAGGTTGAGCGTATCCAGCACTAGCACAGCAGAATCGTGCGATCCGATAGCGAGATGCCAAAGCCCATTGCCTTCACCTACGCCAACCACATAACCCAGCAGTGCAACGGAAAAACGCAAATAAATGCTTTGCCGCGTACAGCTATACAAAATGAGGTGGTAAGCAATGATGCCGAGACTAAAACCAACAATAAGATAACTTATCATCTGATCAGTTGACGACATGATTGTTGGATATTTAATTAACCCCAGCGTGGTGGGCAATAGATCATTCGCCTGTGCCACCGTGGTAACAAATAGTGTAATGAACACAGCCAGAGTGCTTGCACAGTCACAATATTTTCTAATTTTTAGGGGCATTGTTAGCCTCCGCCTTGCGATTTTTATAGTTATAATATTCTTTAAAAGAACAGTGAGTTACGGGCATAGCGGTCACAATCTTATAATGCAAGGCGAGTTGATGGCAGGTGGGGACAGTTTTCAGTGAGTAGTCCTAGTAAAAAGAAATACTTTAAGCGGTTTAGGACATAACGATGAATGCTAGCCATCTTGGTTAATACGGAAAACTTTTGCAGCGATCTCGCGATAAAATCCAGTCAATGTCAGCAATGGATTACAAATTGTAATTAATGCACTAAAGCTTGTCCAATTTATTTTTTTACAATTACCAAGCATTTTTTTAAGTTGCTTGCCAACACCGAATATTACTGAACAAATACCCAGTATACTGGCTTTCATTGATTAAAATTGCGCTTTGAAACTGCCGCCTACGGTAAAAAAATCTTATCTTAATAAGTCAGTTTAAACTGATGAAATTATGAACTATTGCAAAAATAATTTTGTCGGTAGTTTTAAGAAGCGAGCAATAAAGAGTTCCTGCTTGCATTCGAGCGTATTGCATCAGCACCGTGCGGTTACTTGGCAAGCTTACGAAACACTCACCAGCGCTTTGGTGACACTTTTTAATTTGGCAAAGCTATAATTATTTTATGTGTGGACGATTTGTGTTGTACAGCGACTCTATTACCTTGGCCAAACGGTTCGAAACAGAAATGTTAACGGAATTGCGGCCCAGTTATAACATTGCGCCATCGCAAACCATTCCGATTGTCAGGCAAGAAGGGGAAAAAAGAGTTGTTGTGCCGGTTAAATGGGGGCTAATACCTTCTTGGGCAAAAGATACCAAAATCAGTTATAGCACTATCAATGCCCGCGCTGAAACCGTTGAGACTAAACCTGCGTTCCGTTCGGCTTTTAAACATCGGCGCTGTTTAGTCCCTGCTGATGGCTGGTACGAATGGCAGGTGCTTGAAAATGCTGACCACAAGCAACCGTGGTTTATTACTCAAAAAGATCGTGAACCACTTGCGTTTGCTGGTTTATGGGAACAATGGCGAAACCCGGAAGGGGAATCGTTAGAGTCATGCAGCATTATCGTCACCGAAGCTAACGCATTTATGAAGTCTATTCACAACAGAATGCCGGTGATTCTTGCAGAAGATACTTGGGATACTTGGCTATCACCTACTAATAAAGAGCCGCAAGCCCTGCAAGATTTACTCATACCGTACCCAAAAAACGATATATCCGCTTGGCCGGTGAGCACGCTGGTTAATAGTCCAAAACATAATTCGCCAGAATGCCTTATTGAGCAATCCTAAGCCTACTCGCAAGACCTAGTGATAACGATGCGTTATTTTAAGTGGTGTGGCTTTACATTCCTTCTTTAAAAAATCATTTATGTCTGTGAAATATTACACATTTTCGGTGTGAAATACTTCACAGACATCATCTATAAATCCCTTTACTCTGGATACCGTGTCTTAGCTTTACACTTTTGTTGGTTTAGCATTGAGCTCTACTTGATTGCGTTTAACAAGTGGCTTTTTATTTTCCTTCAAGTTTCAGTTAATTCACTTTGCGTAGGGTTTCTTCCTCCCCTTAGGAATCTTACGTTAACCATCACAAGGGTAATTCTGGAGATTAAAATGGCTAATAAAGAAACCAACAAAGATAGAAAGGGCGATGACTACCCAGTTGTCGGTAAACCTCGTGCATATAATATGCTGCAAGGTTATAACGATTATGTGGATGACCTATGCAAAAAAAAATTCAATTATCTAACGCGGACGGACTGTGACGGTAAAGGCAGTTACACACCGATACCGGGTGGCCACTATGACGAACCCGCTTACCCTGCGGCTTACCCAAAAGATCATCCGTCTTACACACCGCCTGCTGAAGTATACCCAAAAGATCATCCATCTTACACGCCACCTAAAGATCCTTGTGCTTGTAAATGTGACACCGTTGAATTTCCAAAGATTGAACCGTGTATTTCGGTTAAATGGGGAGATAGCGAATGCGATGGCCTTGAGTCGGATGATATGGAGATACTGTGCATCACCGTCTGTAACTGTTACTGCAATGTGACTTTCCAAGATTTCACTATTGGTCATATTAAAATAACGGATATGGCAGGGAATCCCGTGCCGTGCTTGCCAAATGGAGATCCCTCTGTACAGGTTGTTCCTTCAGGGTCTATTTGTTTTGGGGACATCTGCCCTTGCGATTGCACATGCAATAAACCGAGCTGTGTATCAAGGGAATTTGTGGTCTATACCTGCGGCGCAGTAGCGAAATGCTATCTGTTATCGTTTGAAGATGTTTGCTTTACGGTTTGCCATGAGGTACAAACGAAACAGTGCTTCAAAGTAGAAATATGCAAAGATTAATCAGTACAATCTAAACCGTAACCTGTAAGGCGCATTGTCGATAGATACTGCGCCAAACCAGGTTACAGCTTATTCAATAGCTTCCAGCCAGGAGACTCTAATGGGTATCAGAAAAAATCAATCTACACTGTCCGCCGACGAAAAATCTCGATTTGTCAACGCGGTTTTACAACTCAAAACCAATGGTGTTTATGACCGCTACGTGCGGCAGCACCGTGATCTTTTTTTCGATGCGAATGCTGGTATTCATAGGACTGCGCTGTTTTTGCCGTGGCATCGGGAATTTTTGCGCCGACTTGAATTAGACCTTCAAGCCATTGATCCTTCAGTGACTCTCCCTTTTTGGGATTGGACGGTGGATCGAACCGCCACGGCATCGCTGTGGGGCAGTGACTTTATGGGGGGCAATGGCGTAGCGCCAAGTGGTGCGGTACAAACGGGCGCATTCGCATTCAGAAACGGCCGCTGGCCACTGACAGTACGCGATACGCCAGCCGACAGGGTTGAACTCACGCGCGCTATAGGTTCTGGTGCAACACTCCCCAGTGCAAATGATGAGCGAAGAGTACTTTCGCGCACACCTTATTCGGCTTTTAGGCCTGATCTGGAAGGCGATATTCATAATATCGTGCATGGTTTTATAGGCGGAGCCGCAGGCAGTTTAAGTTCGCCCAATGACCCCGCGTTCTTTTTATTGCATTGTAATGTGGATCGGCTGTGGGCTATTTGGCAAAGCCTACATCCAGCAGATGCGCCCTTTCAAGGTGATGGGCGGTTTAATCTTAATAGCCCCATGCAACCGTGGGAAAATGAAATATCGCCGCCCACACCTGCGCGGGTGTTGAATCATGTTGCACTGGGTTATTCCTATCCTGATATCGACGTACCTATGCCATCCGTGATTATTAATCTTACAGTAGGCGCACCGCCGCGACAAGACAGCATTAGCCAAGCTGGAGAAGTTGATTGGTATCGGTTTGTCGTGCCAGTAGCATCGACTTACACAATAGAGACACAAGGCTTAACAGACGTATTTATGTCGTTGTTTGGGGTTAATAGTCAAAGCACTTTGGTCACTGAGGACGATGATAGTGCCGGGGCGGGTAATTCGAGAATTATTAGCAACCTCTCGGCGGGGACTTATTTTGTGAGAATTCGGCATTTTCAGGCAGCGGGCACAGGTAATTATGGTATTTCAGTGAAAAATACCGTGCAACCACAACCCAATCTAACCGAAATTATGGTTAACGGTGCAGAAATTCAGGGTAATATTGCAGCAGCTAACGAAAGCGATGTGTATAGTTTTAACGCAACCCAGATTGCCACTTACACTATTGTGACATCAGGCAATACGGATACTTTTGTATCTTTAAACGGGCCGAATAATCAAAACGCTTTTATCAGCCAGGATGATGACAGTGGCCCAAGTCAAAACTCACAGATTATTCGTGTTCTGACTCCCGGCATGTATTTTGTGCGTGTTAGGCATTATAGCCCAACGGGCACTGGCGCTTACGGGGTTGCAGTAAAACGAACCTAGTTGAACCTTAGTCCATTAAAAATATTTCAAAAGTTAGCTTTTTAGGCTTCCAAGTTAAGGCGGGACAGGTGGAGGTGTGCCGTTCGTGGTGAGCTTGTCGAACCATGAGCGGCACACCGCACACCCTTCGACAAGCTCAGGCCGAACGGTGTGCCTTATTGAGTGTCCCGT
>NZ_JAYTLQ010000031.1:0-29687 GCF_043729335.1 Crenothrix sp.
GAGAGCCTTGTCGAACCATGTGCGGCACACCGTACACCCTTCGACAAGCTCAGGCCGAACGGTGTGCCTTATTGAGTGTCCCGTCTTATGTGTGTAGCCATGTTCTTAAACTTAGCCGAAGGACTTGCCATACGCTTCAACTTCCCCGCATCCCAATCTTTTCTCTTATAACGGTTGTATTTGTTTTACACAGGGTTGTCGTCAAGATAGTTTTCAATGATTTTTTTTGAGCTGGAATTAAAATAATAAGCCATTGTTTATATTGCAATAAATAAATTGGCATGACTGTTGCTTTATCTGGAATGTGTAAGCTAAAAATAAAGCTTGTCGTCATACCTGTTGCGAAACAGGGACGAAAAATTACAGATCTCTGTTTTAATTAAGAGATGGCTGAATTACATTCCATTCAAAGACTAATGAGGGTGTCATCATGAAAATTAACAAAAGCGACCTTATTAAAAAACTGTTATTTAGCGCGTTATGGATAACTTCTGCCAGTGCACATGCAGTGCCATTGTTACAATTCGATAATCTTACCGGTTTAGAAAGTAATATTTACGCGGATTATAAAAATACTAATGTTAGTCCATCTGATCATGATACGGACATAACCAGATCATCTACTGCCTATTTGGGAGGCGTTTTATCGCTACATTCTTCTATATCACTGGATGAATTATTCCCCAATACTCATCATTCTTTAAAAGATAATCTATACGCTTTCCTGGTTTTTGATGCAGGCTATTTCAGTAATCCTAGTAATATTGTAAAAAATTTCGATACCGAAGTGACGAGTAGCACGGTAGACGGTCAAATAAAAACCCGGGAGCTTGGAGAGGCCGACTCTCTTGCATGGATACATTTTGATCTTGCGGCAGTAGAAACGACTATTCAAGAGCAAGCTAAACACGATAATTTATCCACAGCCCCAGAAAATAATTCCGACTCTCATGACGCCAGTTGGAAGCAGTTGGGTAAATCTGTACCGGAAACTTTTACTTGCTGGTTGCTAAATACAGGATTATTAGAAGGGTTATTTGCGTAAAAAATTTAAAATTAATATTTTAAGTTTCCCATTAAAATGGACAATAATTTTGTATAAAAAACGCCAGCTTTTGCTGGCGTTTTGCTGTTATTTCTTCATGATTACTCGGTGTTTTTACGCCAATAGCGAACAAGCCTCAAGGTAAACATTGATAAACGCGGATAACTGCTTTAACATCAAGGCTACGTTAAATATTAAGCTGCTAGTTTTCTAAAACTCTTCGAAGTAGGAACCTTTTGCGTTCTAGTTATAGTCTTAGCCATTATGGCGTACCTAACAAAGCCCTGTTAGCAACGCTTTAATTACCCCACTTTATCCAGGTTTATGTCCAAAAAACTTCTTGCTGTACTGATTTTATTTTTTTGCTTACTTGTCGTTGCCGTTGTGCAATTACTGCCCAGTTTTGAACAAAAAGCCGGTGTTACTGCGCCCGCCACTTTAGCGAATGGTTCGGTAGATACCAGCGATATGGAAAAACCCTGTTCCAACGAAAACCCAGAGTGGCGGCAAGCACAAGTGATTGATGGTGTTGAAATTGAAGCTTCGCCTGCCTGTGAGCCTGATAATCCTTACGATATTGCAGCGTCCGTAAAAGGCACTAATAATATTTCCATGGGTACGCTGATGCAAACGCGACTAGCACAAGATGCCGTGGTGATGGGGGAAGATATCGATAAAGACGGCGACCCTGATATTATCGACATTAAGCTTGAAATCATGGAGCTAAATGGCGGTAGTCCGGATGGTAACTATTTAATCAACACTTTCGATATTGCCCCCGGCATCCAGCCTGGTCTTTGGGTATTTGCGCCCAAATCCCAAGGCATGGGAGTGAAAAGCTTTACCACCTTTGCGGCCAACCCGTTATTGCGTGCGCCATCACCGACTATTCGTGTGGAACAGGGCGATAAGGTGACAATTACCCTGGAAAACACCCATTACTTGCCGCACACTATTCATTTGCATGGTGTTGATCATCCTTGGCACAATTCAAAGGGTGATGATAATGACGGCATGGAAGAGCATCCGGTTTTTCCTGGCCAAAACCACACCTATGAGATACAGCCACGCCATACCGGTACCATGTTTTACCATTGCCATGTACAAACTGCACGCCACATGCTGATGGGCTTAAGTGGCATGTTTGTTATCGAAGAAAATAAGCCTAATAATTGGGTGCAAACCTTTAATGTGGGGGCAGGGCAGGTGCGTCACCGTTCTGTCGCTACCAAACAAGCCTTTACTCAGGAATACGATCTGTTCTATCAGTCGCTGGATAAAAAGCTTACCCAGTTGGTGCAGGAATACGGTGATCCGAGGTTGATAGCCAATAAAATGACCCGTGATTACAATATGACTGAATCATTTGAAAATTACTTCATGCTGAATGGCCATTCATTTCCGTACACGCTACGCGACAGCATGATTATTGCCGGTGATAACGAAAACATAAAATTGCGCGTTGCCAACGCCCAACGTTCGTCAGTGGCGTTGCACATCCATGGTCATAAAGCCACTATCACCGCCTACGATGGCGTTGAACAACCTGTAGCGCAGCAAATTACCCGCGATGTATTTGATATCGCCCCCGCACAGCGCATGGATTTGCAACTGCAAACCCTAAACGATGGTTTACACAGTTACGGACCAGGTTTATGGATGTTCCATGATCATGTGCCTACCGGCACGATGAGTGATGGCATGGAACCGGGCGGGAATATGGCTATTCTGGCGTATAAACCCTTGGTGGATGAGCAAGGTATGCCCAAAATGCACGATGAGATGCTTAACCAGTTATTTAATAAAAAGTACTATTCCAAACAACAATCGCTTTGGGATACCGGTGAGTTTTCGCAGTTATTGGGTGAGGCGGGTATTTTTGAAATCAGTATGGTACGTCTGGCGTTGTTTGGTTTGGCGGTCGGGTTAATTATTGGCCTGCTTATTTTTATGAGTGTGGCTTACAAAGGAAAAAACAGATCATGACCATAAAATCCTTTTTGATATTAGCCTTACTATTGTTGGGCAATAGCCAATTAACATCCGCCATGACCATGAACCACGATGGCATGTACATGGATGAAAAAAGCATGATTATGAATGCTAATGAAAACAACCTGCCCAAGGATTGCCCGAAAATTTCAGAGAACGTTAATTTAACGATTCGTGCAGGCCATAAACACGCGACAAAGTTTAATGGCAAGATGTTTGCGTTTGACCAACAGGAATGGAACGTTAAGCCCTGTGCCAAAATTAATATTACTTTTATTAATGACGATCAAATTCGTCATCAGTTAATGGTGCATGGCTTGCCGGGTTATTTATATCCGCACGGCATGTTTCATTTGGAGCTTTACGGCCAAGGCCAATTAACCGCTTCGTTGATAGTCCCCAGCATGAAAAAAACTTATCTGGTGCATTGTGAGATACCCCAGCACATGGAAAAAGGTATGAAGGCGCAATTGAAAGTCGACGGCGGCGATGTGGATATTCCCAGCATTCCAGGGATTAGTGCATCGGTAAGAGAAGATGTCTATCCGGTACGTTGGACAAATTCAACGTGGATTATTTTGGCTACCTGCATAGTGTTGGGTTGTCTGTTGCCATTGTTGGTTTTTTGGATGACACGTAAAGAGCAAGTTTAAAAACCTCCTGTATGACGAATGATTTGCCTGTTCTGTACAGTTTTCGCCGGTGTCCTTATGCTATCAGAGCCCGGTTAGCCATCGCTTATTCCAAGGTTGCTGTGGAAATAAGGGAGGTTGATTTAAAGCATAAACCTGAGCAAATGTTAGTGATATCACCTAAAGGGACGGTGCCGGTTTTGCATCTGCCAAATGGCAAGGTGTTAGAGGAAAGTTTGCATATTATGTGCTGGGCTTTATTGCAACATGACCCTGATAACTGGCAGATTTTGGATGCTGAATCGGAAAGCTTGATTCAATGGAATGATGGGGAATTTAAGTATTATCTGGATCGCTATAAATACGCTGACCGCTACCCCGAATATTCGGAAGATTATTATCGAAAGCAGGCAGAAATTTTTTTGGCTGAATTAGAAGTAAGGCTTAGCCATAGTAAATATTTAGCGGGTAGTCATTTTTCGCTGGTAGATGCGGCTATTTTTCCTTTTATAAGACAGCTTGCCTCGGTAAACAGCCAATGGTTTGAGGCTTCGGATTACAAACGCTTAAATCAATGGTTAACTGAGTTAGTGACATCGGATTTGTTTGCTTCAGTAATGATAAAACAATCTGTGTGAAAAGTTTAGGCGCATTGAGAGCGATTCTTCGCTTTATAGAGGCTGGCAAGTAACCCCATATAAGCTCCAAGACTTATTAAAGTAGTGATTTAAATTAAACTAGGGGTCATGATTTTGAACTTAGAGACAAGAATTACACATAATCCGCTCCAATGTGGTGGAAAACCATGCATTCGCAGTATGAGAATTCGTGTCAGTGATATTTTGCAAATGTTGGGTGAAGGTGTAAGTATTGAAGAAATTTTACAAGATTTCCCTGATTTAGAATTGTTAGATATCCAGGCGTGTTTGCTGTATGCTGCCCGACGCGCAAATTTGGAACGCTTGGTTGCATGATCTATTGGGTTGATGCCCAGCTTCCGCCACAGTTAGCAAAGTGGCTTACTCAGACGTTTAAAGTGGAAGCTTATGCCTTACGTGATCTGGGTTTGCGAGATGCAGAAGATGCGTGTATTTTTCAAAAAGCACCTAATGCTGTGTCCAAATTTACTTGACTATTACACATCCTATGCGTAGCGGATCTTATGGCCTTAATTAACCTTCAGCCCAATAGGATTTCTATTTACTTTCCTGCACCACCCTCTCCGCTACAAAGCCGTATCAGCAAACAACACTTCAATTTATTGAACCAACTTCCTTGAAATTCCCACAAGCGTTAGCAGATAAATTATCGAGCTCTCTCGCCTTAGCAATATCATGTCGACTTATTGTACGAAGATATTGAGGATATGCACTGGCTTAATCTTCGGTATGTAAAAAATTATTGTCATAATATTTTACATAGATAAAACTTAAATCATTGGTTTTTTAAAATTAGATATTGAAGCTAACAACTGCAACGAGGGAAATGAAAATAAAGAAATTTATGCAGATGATAAGGTATTGATAATGTATGGTTAAATTAATAAAAAATAAAGCCTTTTATATCAATATGTAAAATAATTATTTTTAGTAAGGTGTAAATAAATAAGACAAAATAACACTTAATTTAAAAAAATGATGCAGTTGCATCATTTACATGCCTAACGCCTATGATAATCTTGTGTTGTATTTTTTATAAAAATTATAAAAATGCAAATTGTAAAATTTATTTTATGTATATAAAAACTATAACATCAATGGGCTCAGGTTCGATTGATAGGGTGCTGTTCCATTGCGATTTCAATGGAGACCGGCCTATTTGATTATAACTTTATGAAATATAGCCTTTTATAGAAAACCTTGCCGGAGAAATAACATGGGCAGCAAGCGAAATTCACAATGGATGGCCAGCCTTGATACAGGTGCTAACCGCGAATTAAAAAAACGACAGGCAACAATCATCATGAAGTTAAAGACAAGGGTGTTGCTCGCCGCGTCCGTTGCGGCGATGCCACTATTACTTTGGTCTGGAGGCGCTGCCGCGCTTACGCCTTTAGAATTGCTGGGAAAGAATGTCTTTTTTGATAAGATTTCCACCCCAGAGGATCAGCAGTCTTGTGCCTCATGCCACGATCCCGCAAAAGGCTGGATTCTACCGGATTCCGCCATTAACAAGACTACAGTGGTGGCGCCGGGCGCCAAGCCGAAGAGACTTGGCAGCATTAAGCCACCCTCTAACGCTTATGCAAGCTTCAGCCCCCCCTTTCGTCCTCTTGTTGGTGTTCCGTTTATACCGCCTTGGGAAGGTGGCAACTTCTGGGACGGTCGTGCAGAAGGCTGTGGTAAAGAGAATGGTCCCAATTGCCAGATTGGGATTTCTGGTACTTTCAGCGCTACGATCACACTGGCTGACCTAGGAACCCATACCGAATACGCAAAATTTCTTGGCCCTACGGCCGATCAGGCCTTAAACCCTTTCCCGAACCTTGTTGAGCAAAACATTAGAGTGAGGAGAGTTTGCCAAATCGTTAAAGACGCTAAGTATGGCTATTTGTATCAGCAGGCCTTTGGTGAACGCCTCGACTGCAAAGCACAACCGGCAAATAATCCGCCTTTCTTGACTAGTTACAAGCGTATTGCGGTGGCACTTGCGGCCTGGCAGTCTTCGGTTGACGTCAATTCGTTCAGCTCGAAGCGAGATGTGGCACTTAATAACGATGCAGATGGAAAGTTTCCTCTCGATGGTCTGACTGCTAAGGAAAATCTGGGTCATGATCTGTTTTATTCCACCTTCGGGCCGTTGGTTGGGAATGCTACGAAGCGGGCTCACTGCGTGGTATGTCACAATGGTGTCCCGCAGGATCAGGCAGCTGATCCTAGAGGAGAGACGCCGAAACAGCTTTATACGGACAACCGCTATCACCATATTGGCGTGCCTTACAATCGTGAAATCCCGGAGGACGGTACCAGGAATGCGGCACCTCTCGCCAAAGGCGCGAAACAAGGCCTGAAAGGCCACGTCAACGGTGTCGAGGCTGGGGAATTCAGAACCCCAACCTTGCGCAACGTGGCCAAGGCTCCCAACGGATTTGTAAAGGCCTATACCCACAATGGTTGGTTCAAGAGTCTGGAGAGCCTTGTGCATTTTTACAACACGCGTGACGTGTTAGTTAAATGTGAAGCTTTGGGTATCACTAACGCCACGGAAAAGCAGGCGTTGCAAAACAACTGCTGGCCTACAGCAGAGTTTACGAACCAGGCTGGGGTCGTTGTAGGGAACCTTGGTCTGACCAATGGTGAGGAGGCAGCACTCGTGGCCTATCTGAAAACGCTGACAGACACACACACGCCAACAAAACCTCGATAAGCCGCAGCGCGTGAATACACTAAACACAGCGAGGTAGGATTTGCCGACATTAGGAGGCGCATCGTTTGCGAACGGTGCGTTTTCCTCAGTTCGATAGGATATGCTGAACAAAAAGAAGCCCATCGTTCGCGTTACTTGGCCTTTACATCGCGGCATCAACGTTTGCTGGAAGCCATCAATTCAGCAGAACACCAAATAGCAACGCACTTTTTAATCCAAAAGAAAATTAGTTTGAGCATTTTGAAGATTATTCAGCACCGCGTCGGTAGTGCTGTCTTTTAAATTTACCCCCGAAAGCTGTAACTTTTCAGCTTCCTGAATCAAAAAAAGCACTTTAGCCAAAGCTTGCTGATAGCTCAGCCCGTTTAAATGGATATTGGAAATGCAATTGCGGTTAGCATCTGTACTAATACCGGCTTTAGCTTGATAAGTGAAGTAAATACCCATGCTGTCCGGCGAACTTAAGCCAGGGCGTTCGCCGATCAGAACAATGCACAATCTGGCCGCAAAATGTTCTGCAATGGCATCGCCTATGGCTACCCGCCCGTGCTTTACCAGACAAATCGGTGCCAGCTTGTAGTCTTGGGATTGTAATTCAGGTAGTAAACCCTCCAAAAAAGCCACGGCATGCTGTTCAATAGCTTTTGATGACAAGCCATCAACTACCGTAATCACCACATCGGTCTTGATATCAGAATACGGTTGCAAGCTACCAATGGCAGCACGGCTAAGCACACGCCCTAAATCAGGACGCTGCAAGTACATCGCCTGATTTTCCGCTTGGGTTGGTAAGGTCAGGATTTGATGGCCTAACGCAGATATTTTGTGAGCGAGGCTAATAAAATCTAACGGAATATTAACCGCATCACGGGCTAAGGCATGTGCCAGTTGAAATTCCAGACAGGCGCGGGTAGGCAAGCTCATGCCAGCATGACCTAGAGCAATCCGTGCCGGAGTAAATTGCGTGAGGCTATGCCAAGGGTCTGGCAGGGTATCAGGTGGTATATCGTTGGCCATTCCCATGCCCCGTCAGTTTTTCTAATGCTGCTGTAAATACGGCGGGAATTCCGCGTTGGCTTTGCAATTGATTGTCGGCAGTAAAAATATGGTGCTGTTGCAGCCATTGCTCAAACTCCGGCGCTGGCCTCAAGCCCAGTAATTGCCGTACATAAAGCGCATCATGAAACGAAGTTGATTGGTAATTCAGCATGACATCATCAGCACCCGGAACGCCCATAATAAACGTACCGCCCGCCGTAGCAAACAGCGTTAATAGCATATCCATATCGTCTTGGTCGGCTTCGGCATGATTGGTATAGCAAATATCGCAACCCATTGGTAAACCTAATAATTTGCCGCAAAAATGGTCTTCAAGGCCAGCACGGATAATTTGTTTGCCATCGTATAGATATTCAGGACCGATAAAACCGACCACAGTATTGACCAATAATGGTTTAAATTTTCTTGCGACTGCGTAAGCGCGGGCTTCACAGGTTTGCTGATCCAAGCCTTCATGGGCATTGGCAGATAATGCACTGCCTTGTCCGGTCTCAAAATACATGCAGTTATCGCCCAGCGTACCGCGTTTCAGTTGCAGTGCCGCTTGCCGCGCTTCATCCAACAAAGCCAGATTAATGCCAAAGCTTTGATTAGCTTTTTGCGTACCGGCAATAGACTGAAATACCAAGTCCACTGGCGCACCTTGTTGAATGGCCTGTAGTGTAGTCGTCACATGCGCTAATACACAGGCTTGGGTCGGAATTTGGTAGCGTTCGATAACATCATGCAGCATGTATAACAGCCGGGAAGTCGCTTGCAGATTGTCGGTGGCGGGATTAATGCCAATGACGGCATCGCCACTGCCGTACAGTAAACCGTCTAGCAAGCTGGCAGCGACACCGGCAATATTGTCGGTGGGATGGTTGGGTTGTAAGCGTGTGGATAAACGCTTTTCCAAACCAATCGTGCCGCGAAAGCGGGTAATCACGCGGCATTTTTTGGCCACCAGAATCAAATCTTGAAGGCGCATTATTTTGGACACGGCTGCAACCATTTCTGGTGTCAAGCCAGGGGCTAAGGCTGTCAACACTTCGGTAGTGGCTTGCTCGGATAGCAGCCAGTTGCGGAAATCACCGACGGTTAAATGGCTGGCAGGTGCAAATGCTGCGTTGTCGTGGCCATCGATAATTAAACGGGTGATTTCATCCTGTTCGTAAGGCACTAGCGCTTCATTGAGGAATTGTTTAAGCGGCACATCGGCAAGCACCCACTGTGCGGCCACCCGTTCAAGATGATTGGCCGCCGCCACGCCAGCCAAAAAATCCCCGGAACGTGCGGGTGTTGCTTTGGCCATCAGGTTACGCAGGGTTTTAAAGTCGTAATTTAAAGTTGCCGTGCGGATTTTATACATGGTTGATTTATCCAAAGAATCGGAATATTCAAAATAACATTATATTATGACAGTTTTGCTATAGCTGCTTGGCCATGCACGCCAATCCCAGGCTTTTGTTGCAAACTCATCCGTTTTGCAAAGGATCAAATAACAATTCCGGTCTGCCCGTTAAAAATCCTTGCGCGTAATCCACACCCAGTTGCTTTATTTTTTCCAGTTGTTGCGGGGTTTCAATATACTCAGCAATGGTTTTTTTATTAAACAGTTTTGCTGCCGAAGTAATAAAGTTAACGACCAGTTCGCAGTACGGATCAGTCAGCACGTTATTAATAAACGCGCCGTCTATCTTCATGAAATCGACGTTAAACTTGGGTAAATTAGCCAGATTGCTGGATCCCATGCCAATATCATCCAACGCCAGTTGGCAGCCTAATTGTTTTAAGCTGTGCATAAACTGTATGGCTTGCGGATAATCGCGATCAATCACCGTTTCGGTAATTTCAAAGCACACTTGTTCAGGATTGACGCCGTACTTTTTAAACGTATGTTTGACGATATCTAAAAATGGCGGAAAGCGCACCGTAAACCCCGAAATATTGAGGGAATAAATCATATCTGTGGGTTTTTGTTGCTGCATAAAGCGACAAAATTGCTGGACAACATATAAATCGATGTCACGTCCGACACGGAACAAATTGGCGGTTTTAACAAATTGGTAGTCGGAATTTACTTCGCCTTCCGGATCTTTATAGCGTACCAAGATTTCGGCTTTGCGTTCGCTAAGATTTTTATTCAGTGGCACTATGGGCTGTGCGTATAATAAAAAGGCATTGTTGATTAAGCCGTCTTTTAAAACCGGCACACGTTTTAGCGAATCATAATAGCTGTGAAAAATTGGCGCGTTATGGTCGATGACTTTAACCGCATTATTGCCGGTGCGCCTGGCTTGATACAACGCTTCGTCAACAGCAGTCAGGATTTTTTCTGGCACTCTATACTCCGGTGACAACGGAATAACGCCGGTAATTATTTTGGGATAATAGGGGTGTGGGCCTATGTGGATACATTTTTCCTCAAAAAAAGCCGCTAAATCTTCGGCAATCGCAACACTGGTTTTAACCGGTAGATTTACAATAATGGCGAAGCGATTCCAACTTAGTTTGCCCATATAAGAATCGGGTAAATGGCCAATTTTATTGAAAATGAGTGTTTGAATGGCGCTAATCAGTTCTTCTTCACCGGCCATGCCTTGCAGTAAGCTGGTTATTTGCAGGGTGTTGTTGATTTCTATGTAAATCAGGGTGTGGCAGATGTCGTTATTTTCGGAAAGTTTTTTAAGCGTTTCAATAACGAGAGGGCGGGTTAATAAATCCATTGGATTGCCTGTAGTATTTTATCATGGCTAAGAATAAGCAGTTTTTTCTATCAGCCTTTACAATCCAGTTAAGGTAAATCTTGTCCCTGTGTACTGATTAATGCATTTAATGCGCTGTTTATAGCGCAGCATTTCCTGATAGGGCTAGTGTATCGGTATTTGCTTGTTTTGAGAAATTGCAGATTATTTTAGGTGTTAGTAAGCAGCTTAGTGCTGTTGACCGCTTTTCGCAGGGATAGTTTTTCTGCTAAACTCAAATTTTTAATAGCCAATTTTTTCTCCATGACCCTCAAAAAAACACCAATCAATAAAGATAAGCTTGATCAAATCGTGACAGATGCCAGGCGCAATCAGGAATTAAGAGAACAATCTTATCGCGGTCAGGCGCTTAAGCTGTATCCTTGGGTATGTGGGCGTTGCGCGCGGGAGTTTGATCATAAAACCTTGACTGAGCTGACCGTGCATCACAAAGATCATAATCATGATAATAATCCATCTGATGGCAGCAATTGGGAGTTGTTATGTTTGTATTGCCATGATAACGAGCATTCCAAATACGAAGAAATGCGTTTTGATACCGGTAAAGCTAAAGCGTCATCAATTAATACAACGCATAGTCCGTTTGCCAATTTGAAGTCGATGCTGGATAACAAAAAATGAACGTGGCTTTACTTTAAGGTGTCCTTGGGCAGCGCATCAATGCCGTAATTGGCAAGCTCATCGGCTCTGTCATTGCCTTTGTCGCCTGAGTGGCCTTTTACCCATAGCCATTCAATGCTGTGGCGTTCTGTAGCTGCGTCTAATCTGCGCCATAAATCTTCGTTTTTGACCGCTGTTTTGGACGCTGTTTTCCAGCCTCTTTTTTTCCAATTGGGTAACCATTCGGTAATACCTTGCAGAACATATTTGGAATCAGTATTTAATTTGACGGCACAAGGTTTTTTGAGTGCTTCCAGGGCTTGAATGGCGGCCATTAATTCCATGCGGTTATTGGTGCTATCATAACTGCCGCCATATAATTCTTTGCTAGAATCTTTATAGGTTAATAAAACACCCCAGCCACCAGCACCTGGGTTACCACGGCACGCGCCGTCGGTATAAATGATAACCGGTTCGGTCATTATTCATCATCCTTTCGGAACAATATACTATTGACCAATGCCAAGCGCGGATTATAATTTTTAACCGGGGTTAAGGGGATAATGCTGTAGCGGCGTTTAACGGCTTTAATACCGTAAGCGGTGGCGAACAGCGAAGAGAAATTGCTTACATTTTTGCTGTGGGTGGATGTTACCGAATCAAAATTAAATTCAGCCAGCGATATCACTTCAAAGTTTAATAATTTTAACCAGTCTAAAATTCTGCCACGACTAATAAAATGTCCACGCCAGGAGTCGGCCAGTTGCTTATCCCATAAATACTGATATCTTATCCATAAGCTCCACGGATTAAAATTTAACACAACAAGCACGCCTTCCGGCTTTAAGATGCGCTCTATTTCGCGCATGGTTTGAAAACGTGATGGATCAAATTCCAACAGATGGGGCAATATAATCATATCGACACTGTCACATTGTAAGGGTAGATGGTGTGCGGTGGCGCGGATTTTGCGAGCGCCGCTGTAACCCAGGTTTTTGGTATCCACAATAGTGAAATTGCGATACAACTCGCAATCAATAAATTCATTTTCCCAACCTAATCCGCCTATTTGTAAAATAATTTGTTTGCAGCTGACAGTAATAGAACGTTGCAAATAATCAAGTTCAAGTTGCTTTTGCAGTTTGCCCCTGGGGGTCTGATACCAGGCAAATAGAAAGTTGCGTTTCATTAATTACTCTCGGTCATACATTATTAGGTTAATGATTTTTGCTAAAACTAGGACTATACTATAACAATGATTTTTTTGAATTTTACTTTGTAGGGTTAGATGATGTACTTCAATTCTAACAGGCTAAATGGCTGTTTATTCGTTTTAGCCTCTTTAATTACAGTTGGGTGCTCAGAAACCCCAAATGAACCGATTGTAATTGGAGGTGCGCCGGCGGGTGGTGCTTATCGCCCGGAGTTTGTATATAAGCCGTTAAATAAACCATATAACACTAATCTGGCCAAGATCAAGCACAAAGCTTATTCTGGCGCGCACGATACCGTATGGGGACGGATGTTATCGCTGTATGCTTTACCTGAAGTTAATAATGAGCGTGTCGACAGACAGTTAAACTGGTATTTGGATCATCCCGAATATATTGCCCGTATTCAAGAGCGTGCAGCGCCTTACATGCACCTTATTCTTGATGAAATTGAGGCAAAAAAACTTCCAGGTGAGTTAGCTTTGTTGCCTGTCGTTGAAAGCGCTTTCATCGCAGAAGCTTATTCGCGCAGTGATGCGTCTGGTCTTTGGCAGTTTATACCAGCCACAGGGCGACTTTTTGGTCTTAAACAAAACTCTTGGTACGACGGTCGTCGTGATGTCTATGCCTCCACCAAAGCAGCCACCAGCTTTTTGCAAGATTTAGGTGAAACCTTTGGTGGTGACTGGTGTTTGGCATTGGCATCTTATAATTTTGGCAAAGGCAACATTGGCAAGGCGATCGACAGAAATGAATATAACGGCAGGCCGACCGATTATTGGTCTCTAGACCTTCCGCAAGAAACTGAAGACTATGTGCCTCGATTGCTGGCCATTGCTAAATTATTTGCGAATGCCGAAAAATACAACGTTCCTTTGCAACGTATTCCCAATCAAGCCTATTGCGCTGTTGTTAACGTAGGTTCGCAGTTGGATTTGGATGTGGCCGCCGAAATGGCGGATATGCCGCTCAAAAGCTTTTTAAAGCTAAATCCTGGTTTTAAAAAGGAAAGTACCGCTCCAGAAGGCCCGCATCATTTGTTGTTGCCGATTACTCGGTTACAAAAGTTTAAAGAAAATCTCGCACAATTGCCCTATGAAGAACGCGTTGATCAGCGTAAGCATGAAGAAGAGCTTTTTGCCGAAAGGCAAAGACTTGCTGAACAGCAACGTGCCGACAGAGAGCGTCGTGAAGAGCAGATGCAGGCGCAAAGAGAGCGTCGTGAGGAACAGCAACAAGCGCAAAGAGAACGCCTTGAAGAACGGCGCGATGTGCAAAAAGAACGTCGTGAAGAGCTGTTAGCGCAAAGACAAAAAGACCAAGCAGTCTCTGAGCGTAAAAGACGTGATGCTGAATTACTGGCGCAAAGCCGACGCGAAAAGCAGGAAAAATATCAGCAGGTCGCTTTGCAAAAGCATAACGAAAGAAATGACACTGATCCCTCGTTTACTGCACGTTATAAAGTAAGAGCTGGCGAAACTTTGAGCACAATTGCCAGTCGACACCATCTGACAGTAAAAGCCCTGCGTCAGGCCAATCATTTGGCGGCTAATTCAGTCAATTCCGGCAGCTATTTGCATGTTCCACCCACAAAAAATACTGAGGTGGTCAGCGAAATTAAAAAGATTGCCAAAGAGGTTAAAGACAAACCCGACAATAACTCACGTTTTTATACGGTAAAAAAAGGCGATACTTTCTGGAATGTGTCACAACGATTTGCATTGACGCCTAAAACGCTGGCAGACTGGAATAATATGTCCACTAAAGGCGCGTTACGTTCCGGGCAAAGATTGGTGGTTAAAGGTGGCAGTAGCCACAGTCAACCGCCACAACAGCTGGCATCATCTTCAGCTACGCACTTGATTCGCTATACCGTTAAAAAAGGCGATACCTTGACGCAGATCTGCAAAAAATTTGGGGTGTCTGCTGGCGATTTGCGTAAATCTAATTCAGATTTGGGTAAAGGCTTACGCTCTGGGTTGAAGCTGAAAATTGTTACTGACGGCAGTCACCCGACAATATAACTAAAAGTTTAATAATTGACTTGAACCTGGATAAATTCGCGGTTCAAGTCGTGCTTGCTAAATTGGTAGCCCTAAATTTGTTTTTATCTATTGCCCTAATAATGCCGAACCCAGTGAGCCAGCTAAGCCACTGCCGCCTTTATTGGTGACATATTGAATCACAACTGGTATAAATTGTTGAACCATGCTCGGTGACATACCTTGTTGCTGAAAGGCTGAAGCCAATGCCAACATATTGCCACCAGAACCACCCCCCATACCGGCTAATCCTGCTAAACCGCCCAATGCGGAATGTTGCTGTAATACCGGAGCTGCGCCCAACAAAGTCCCCATCCCAGGTACAGCTTGTGACAATTTAGAAAAAGCACTGGCTTGCATCTGGCTTTTAGCAATTTGAAACAAAGCACCGGCACCGCCTTGCGCCTGAGTTTGTGAAACCCCCGTCTGTTGCATTAATAAGTCTGTAAGGCTGCCCGATGGCATAGCTTGTGCCTGCTGACCTTGTTGCATTATCTGGCCAACATTTTCTAGCCCCTGGTTAGGTTGCTGCTGCATTACCGGCGCGGTATTGCAGGCGGTTAATAAGGGAAAAATGAAGGGTAGTAAGATGATTTTGGTTTTCATAATGTGCTCTCTCAAAGTTATGCTGCCGGCACGTTTACTGGCAGCATTTTACTACTAAAACGCTATTGAAAATGAAGCCTGCTTATTTTATTACTTATCAATAAAGATGTGCGATCAAATTCAAAGATCAAATGATGACATGCTTTTCAGCGTCGCTATTGCCCAAGTTATCTTTCCAATAAAGTGTTATGGTATCGCCAGCAGTGCCGCCATTTAACATAAAAACAAAGAAGGGATCTTTAGCAATACTCATACCCATATAGCTGGTTACGATAATTTTATCGTTATGGGCAAGGGTGAGGGTGTGGATAAAATGGGGTGGAATCACTGCGTTGGTCTTCTTGTCATGATTGAGACCATGTTCCATAGGGTGCGTAATCAAGGTTCTGATTTGGGTTTTGCCATCAAGGCGTTTACTGCGGATTTTTATACTCGACATGCTACCCTCAACATACGCCCTCGCTGACACTCACAGTGTGCTTGATGCCATAAAAAACTTTTTCAGTTTCCAGCAAGACAAATACAAACGACGAATGCATCAACTTAAGCCGTGTAGACACAAAAGGCTCTAGGGCCGAAGATAATTCAAAGGTGGCCACTAAAGGCACAGGGTTTTGTTCAACTAATATGGAAATGCTTTGAATATCTTTCAAGGTCGTCTGTATGGTAATGGATACAGGTGTTTTGTTGTCGGCCGTTTGGGGGATTTTGACGTGGATTTTGTCTGAATCTACCACAGGTTTGCCTTTGAGTACGCTTTTTAACACCTCATCCATAGGCGATGGCTCAAAATTGCTGGCATCCCATTGGGCTTGCGTGGTTTGAGAGTTCAGAAAACCTGCGGCCGATAACATGGAATAGCCGGTAAGCGCGGTGGTTTTCTTGATAAATTCTCTACGATTGCTTGTTATCATGTGGCTTCAGGCTTTTTGTTAAAATAGTAGGCAATACTTAAAAAAACAACGAAATCAGCTACAAAACTCAACGATAGTTAAAATTTTATAGGCTATCATTAACCCCACGTAATTGGGTTAACGTCTGGCTTCAGAGTCATTTATTTTCAAATAAAGCGCGATACTGGTTTGCACGTTGTTCGGGGTAAAGATTAAAAAGCCCACCGATAACCGCCAATAAATCAGCACCCGCGTTAAGCAATTGCAAGCCATTTTCTGGAAGAATGCCACCGATGGCCACTATAGGTATATTAAGTAAATGTTTGGCTTGTTGCAAGGTTTCAAGGTGGGCAGGTGCGGCTAAAGGTTTTGATTCTGACGGAAAAAATCGCCCAAACGCCACATAAGTTGCTCCGTGCCTTTGCATTTTAATAGCATGTTCTACCGAGTTATAGCAAGATACGCCAATGATTGCATTAGAACCTAAACGATTTTTGGCTAGCAAAATATCACTGTCGTCTTTGCCAAGATGCACACCATCAGCGCCAATTGTAAGCGCCAATTCAATATCATCATTAACAATTAAAGGGACGTTGTTTTGATGGCAAATCTTGAGTAATTCAGCGCCCAGATTGTCGTTGTCTTGTGAATTTTTATTACGGTATTGCACCACAACCGCGCCGCCTTTAATGGCAGCGCTGACTTCATTAATCACCATTTCAGCCGATTTATTATCAGTTTGGGTGATGGCATACAGCCCGCGCAATGGGAACTTCATGTGGTTTCTTCCAGCCAGAAAAACCGGTTGGGAATATGTTGGCCATTGCCCGGTTGAAAGCCATCACTTAAAGCATTCCAGGTATATTCCTGGGCTTCTTTAATAGCGGGTAATGCCGCCAAACCTTGCGCAATAAGAGAAGCAATACTGGAGGCCAGCGTACAGCCGGAGCCATGATAACTGGCTGGTAATCTGTCCCAGTGGTAAGTTTCCCACAAGCGTCCGTCATGGAAAAGCAGATTGCTGACCACTGCTGTGTCTTCATGGGTACCGGTAATGAGTACGAACTGGCAACCCAGTTCCAGTAATTTTAATCCGCATTCGGTCAGGTCAGTCAAGCCGGTCAGTTTCCGGGCTTCTTCGCTGTTGGGCGTTAATACAGTCGTTTTTGGTAACAGCACGTCAACAATCGCTTTGACAAGATCAGCGCTGGCTAAATTAGTGCCCCCTCCGGCGGCGAGAACCGGATCCAGAACGACTGGAATGTTAGGATGCTGGTCCAGAATAGAGGCTATGGCGGCGGCGGTATCATGATGGCCGATTAAACCAATCTTAAATACATCAACGGGCAAGTCGCTTAACAACGTTTCGGCTTGGCTTGTAATGTCGTTGGGGTTTTGCGGCAGCAGTTTTTTGACGTTTTGGGTATTTTGTTCCGTTAAGGCAGTAATCACACCTACCGAATGGCAATGATGGCTGATAACGGTTTCAATATCGGCCTGAATACCCGCGCCACCGCTAGGATCGTGGCCGGAAAAGGATAATACAATAGGACGAGCGCGATTTTGGGGCATGGGGATTCCGTGTCAAAGATGTATTAATTAGAAAGGCTTAACCACCGCCAATAGGATGATGGCCACCAGAAATAAAACCGGTACTTCGTTCATCCACCGAAAGTAAACGTGGCTATGTCGGTTGCGATCATGCTTAAAATCACTGAGCCATAACCCACAAAAAATATGGTAAATCACCAAAAAACCCAGCAAGGCAAGTTTGAGATGCAACCAACCGCTATGGCCATAAATTGCCCAATCGTAGCTGATTAACATCCAGATACCAAACACAAAGGTTAGTATCATGCCCGGCGTCATAATGCCAAAAAACAGCTTGCGCTCCATAATCTTAAAACGCTCATGACTGATTTCATCATCGCTCATGGCATGGTAAACGAACAGGCGCGGCAGGTAAAAAAGCCCCGCAAACCAAGTAACCATAAATATTAAGTGCAGGGCTTTTAACCAAAGCATCGACGATTCCTCTGAGGTGTTTTTCCAATGCTGTCAATAACCGCTGCTGTAGTCGCTTGAAGACACGCATATTGTTAATGTTCTGATTATATCAAAGCTGGTAAACTATGGGTTTTTTAGCGTACAGTCTCGGTAAACATTCCTGTGAAAAAGATTCTTATTTCCGACAAACTAGCAGAAGCTGGTATCAATTATTTAAACGAACAAACGGGTATTCAAATCCACATCCAAACGGGTCTGGACGAGGACGGTTTGTGTGCCATTATTGGCGATTACGATGCACTATTAATACGCAGCGATACCCAAGTAACTCCCAAAGTGCTGCATGCCGCCACACGCTTGAAGTTGATAGGCCGCGCCGGTATTGGTGTTGATAACGTTGATATCCCGTTGGCCACCGAACTGGGCATTATCATCATGAATACTCCTGATGCCAACGCTACCACGACTGCCGAACTGGCCATTGCGCACTTAATGTCCTTAAGCCGGCATTTGCCTAAGGCCGACCGTTCGATACGTGCGGGTAAATGGGAACGTTCTAAATTGATGGGATCGGAAGTATCTCATAAAACTTTAGCAATTTTAGGTTTTGGTACCATTGGCCGTATTGCGTCTCAACGTGGTTTGGGGCTAAGAATGCAGGTAATTGCCCATGATCCTTTCGTGGCACCGGAAATTTTTGCCGATTATGGCGTGGAATCGGTGAGTCTGGATGAGTTGGTCAGCCGTGCTGATTACCTGACTTTACATTGCCCGTTAATCGAAAAAACCCGTAACGTCATTGCTGCGCCACAATTGGCGATGATGAAAAAGACCGCTATGATTATCAACTGTGCCCGAGGTGGCTTAATTGATGAGACCGCATTGCATGATGCCTTAAAAGAAGGCCGTCTTGCCGGTGCAGCATTGGACGTTTATGAAAATGAACCGCCGGTAGGATCACCGTTGCTGGAATTGGACAATATCGTATTTACCCCGCATTTAGGTGCGTCAACCTCTGAAGCCCAAGTTGCGGTGAGTGTGGAAATTGCTAGGCAAGCAGTGACTTTCTTTAAAACCGGCGAAGCGGTCAATGCCTTAAACTTGCCGCGCGTATCTGCTGAAGAGCTGAAAAAATCCTACGAATTTATGAACCTGGCGACTATGTTAGGTAAGATTTTGGCAGGTTTAGCTACGCAACCCATTACTAAACTTGAAGTGGCCACCTTCGGTAGAGCGGCAGAAGTGGCGGTGCGGCCGATTTCAGTGTCTGCGTTGGTGGGTGTGTTAAGCGGACAGGTGGCTACACCGGTGAATCGTGTTAATGCAGAAAACTTTGCCAAGCGTCAAGGTATTGCCTTGGTTGAGTCGATTTCTGAAAAATCCGAAGATTACGTATCGTTAATTAAAGTCACTGGCCATTGTGCCGATCAAAGCATTACTTTATCAGGCGCATTATTGGGTGGCCGTCAGCCTCGTTTGGTGTGTATTAATCATTTTGATATTGAAGTCGTTCCTGAAGGCACGCTGATAGTGACGCATCATGATGATAAACCCGGCGTTATTTCCGCCATCAGCGCAGTATTAGGCAATGCCGGTATCAATATTACCCGTATGCAAGTCAGTACTGTGGATGACAAGGTTCAGGCTATGGCAGTGATTAGTGTGTCTGCACCCATTACCGATGCGTTGTTAGAGCAAATTCGTCAGGTTCCAGTTGTTAAGCAAGCTACCCAGATTACCTTATGAGTTTTGATGTCATCTGCTTTGATTGCGATAGCACGTTAAGCAAAATAGAAGGCATTGATGAACTGGCTAGGCGGGTCGGCTTGGCGGAAGAAATGTCCAGGCTGACCGATTTGGCGATGAACGGTATTGTACCGCTGCAAGATGTGTATGGTCGGCGCTTGGAGGCCATCAAACCTGATAGCGCCAGTATTGATTGGGTAGCTGATTTGTATATCAGCGAGATTGTTGACGGTGTTAAAGAGCTGTTTGGCATCTTGTTGGCGCAAGGTAAAGCGGTGCATATCATTAGTGGCGGCTTGCGGCAGGCGATTATGCCGCTGGCGGCTTTTTTAGGTTTGCCGGAAAACCATGTTCATGCCGTTGACGTTTATTTTAATGATGATGGTAGTTACCGTGGTTTTGATGAGGCTTCACCGTTAGCGAGAGCGGGCGGTAAGGCTGAAGTGGTTGCTGCTTTGAAAGGTACAGGTTCTATCGTGATGGTTGGCGATGGCAAGACCGATATGGAAGCCAAGCAGGCTGGGGCTTATGTGGTTGGTTTTGGTGGTGTGGCTGATAGACAGATCGTGCGTGAGCAGGCGGATATTTATACGGTGGAGTCCAGTTTGATGGCGGTTTTGCCGTATATTCATGATTAGATGCTTTAGGTATGCCTAAAACATCATGAAAGGGTCATTGAAGCCGCTATTGAGGAATCGAAGCTATGAATGAAAAAAAACCGCTATGTATATAGTGTGGAATGGTCAGATGAAGACCATTGGTTTTGTTGGCAGTGATGAAAAGCAGGTTTTTGTTGAGCTGTGTGAGCTGGTTGATGAAACAATTGCGCTCTATCTACAAAACAGCAAGCCATTGCCGCCAGCAACATCAGGTAAAGATTACGCCAACAAAATGCTGAGTGTTGCTTAAAGAGGGCTATTCACTTAAGGCGGGACACTCAATAAGGCACACCGTTCGAGCTTGCGAAGGGTGTACGGTGTGCCGCACATGGTTCGACAAGCTCACCACGAACGGCACACCTTCACCTGTCCCGCCTTAAGTTGGGAGCCTATTTTAATATTGATTATTGTTTAGAGAAGGACAATGGCAGGACACAGTAAGTGGGCTAATATCAAGCACCGTAAAGCGGGGCAAGATGCTAAACGCGGCAAGGTTTTTACCAAAATGTTGCGTGAAATCACGGTAGCGGTAAAAACCAGCGGGCCAGATGCGGCGAGTAATCCAACGTTACGCACGGCGATTGATAAGGCTTTAGGTGCAAATATGCGCCGAGATACCATCGATACCGCTATCAAAAAAGCATCGGGTGCGTTGGAAGGCGTTAATTACGAGACTATTCGTTATGAGGGTTATGGCCCTGGTGGCGTGGCGGTGATTGTCGATTGTTTGACGGATAACCGTAATCGCACGGTTGGCGAAGTGCGTCATGCGTTTACCAAGGCAGGCGGTAATTTGGGTACGGATGGCTCTGTAGCTTATATGTTTACTAAGATTGGCATATTGAGTTATGCGCCAGGTGTGGATGAAGATGTGCTGATGGAAGCGGCTTTGGAGAGCGGTGCCGATGATGTTATGACTAACGAGGATGGTTCGATTGATGTGATGACGACACCAGAAAGCTACTTGGCGGTAAAAGAGGCGTTGGTTACCGCTGGTTTTGAGCCGGATAATGCGGAAGTCACTATGCAAGCTGCTACGATGGCAGAGTTGGAAGCGGAAGATGCTGACAAAATGATGAAGTTGATTGATCGTCTGGAAGATTTGGATGACGTGCAGAATGTGTATTCCAATGCGGATATTAGTGATGAGATTATGGAAGGGTTGGATTCATAGTGTATTTTAATGGGGCGGGAGTAAATTCTCATGAGAAGTTATACAGCAATTGTTGAAAAATGTTATGACACTGGGCTTTATGTGGGTTTTATTCCAGGATTTCCAGGTGCACATACGCAAGCGGAAACCTTGGATGAGCTGAATAAAAACCTTCGGGAAGTCGTTGAAATGCTGCTTGAGGATGGCGAGCCAGAACTTGAAGCTGAATTTGTGGGTACCCAAAATGTTCTTGTCGCCTAAGTATGGGAGGTTTGCCTGTTCTAAAGCCTCGTGAAGTTGTTGCATTACTTGAAATCTTGGGGTTTAGTGAGGTTCGACAACGAGGTTCGCACAAGCAGTTTCGTCACCGTGATGGTCGATGTACAAACAGTAGCTTTTCATCAAGGACGTGATGTATCGCCAGTTATGCTTCGGCAAATTGCAAAAGATATTGGTTTGACGGTTGAAGTACTTCTTAATATGTGAGATTAGACAGGTAAATGTTGGGGCTTTTTTGGGGCAACATATTGTTTTTGCAAGTAACTGAAGCCTAATCTTTAAAAGATTACAAAGTGGCCATGTCGTTTAATGATGGACGAATAGGTATTGAAGATTTGTCGCGGCTCTGAAAGGTGGTGTCTTCGAAGTTGGTCTAAACTTGGGTTAAGGTATTCGATGCCTAAATACTTTTTAACCCTTAATTTGACACATCAATATGGCAAAATTTCTTAATACCAGTGCAACAAACTATTTTCTTGAAGAATTAATTAAAGATGCTAAAGATAGGCTTATTTTAATCAGCCCATTTTTAAAGCTAAATGACCGAATGAAGGAGCTTTTAGCGGATAAAAATCGATTGAAGATTGATGTACGCATTGTTTACGGTAAAAGCGAGCTTCAACCTGAAGAGATCAACTGGTTAAAAGAACTGACGTATATTCGCACCAGCTTTTGCAAAAACTTACATGCAAAGTGCTATTTAAATGAAGACCTGTGCATTATTACAAGTCTCAATTTGTATGAATTTAGTCAGGTTAATAATAACGAAATGGGTGTTCTCATTCGTCGTGCCGAAGATGCTGAGCTTTATAAAGATGCATATGAAGAAGCGCAACGCATTATTCGTATAAGTGATGAGGTTCGGATCTCTTTAGAGCGGGTTGTAGTAGAGCCAATTGAAGATAAACTGGAACCAGATGGAAAATTGGACAAACTCACGACCTCCAAACTTGCACAAAAACTTGGAATCAAAACCAGCCAGTTAATGGAAAAACTTATTAGTTCCGGGGTTCTCGAATTTAAGGAAGAAAAGCATTATTTAACGCCCAAGGGTAAAGAGATTGGCGGCGAGTTACGTATGGGTTCAAAGTATGGGCCTTACTTTTTATGGCCCGAAGGTTTTCGACCTTAAATTAAGATTAAAAAATGATATCAAATCCTGTTAACCCTATAAGCGAACAAGACTATCTACAAGGCGAACTGCTCGCAGCAACCAAGCATGAGCTTATTAATGGTCAAGTCTGTGCAATGGCGGGAGCCAGTGAAAACCATAACTTGCTGTCAGCCAATATGTTGACTGAATTAAAGAATCAATTGAAAGGCACGCCTTGCAGAACTTTTATAGCGGATATGAAAGTTAAAGTAGGTCATGACTTTTATTATCCAGACGTTATGGTGGTTTGCCAGCAAGATAACGTGCATAACTACTACAAAAACGCACCGGTTATTATTGTTGAAGTATTATCGAAATCCACTCGCCGATTTGACAAAACCAACAAACGCCTGCAATACCAACAAATCCCTAGCTTGGAAGAATACGTTCTGATTGAACAGGATAGCGCGGAAATAGAAGTTTTCAGCAGGCAAAACCATTGGCAATCGGCCTATTACTATCTAGGTGATGAAATTACCTTTACTTCACTGGGTGTAACGGTACGGGTTGAAGATATTTATTATCAAGTTAATAATGAGGATGTGTTGGAGTTTTTGCGGGGCAGAAGCGCCTAACCGAGCAAATTAAAAATATGAAATATAACAAGAAACCTAAAAAAAACGCCCAACGTCCCATTAAAATGAAGAGCGGTGAAGAGCTTCATTTTAGTGAATATGAAATCTCTTTTGACCCTGTGGATACCAAGGCTGAAAAAGTGCCAATACAGGTTAAAAATCAAATACAGGGCATTTATGGCTTGATCACCAGTGATCCTAAACTGGCGATAGAAAAACTGTTGGTATTGAAAGAGCAATATCCGCAGGTGCCTATGCTGTACAACCACTTATCTGCGGCCTATATGCAGTTGGGTAATCGAAAGATTTCTCAGGAAATAATTAACGAAAACTACCGCACCAATCCTGATTATTTGTTTGCAAAATTGGGTTATGCCCAGTTGTGCCTTGGTAACGGAGAATACGAAAAAATCCCTGTTATTTTTAATAACAAATTTGATCTTAAAATGCTTTACCCTGATAGAAATAAATTTCATGTTACTGAATTTACAGGCTTTACAGCTGTAATGTGTGCGTATTATAGCTGTATGGGTAAAAAGAAGACGGCAGAGCTTTTATATAAGACGTTAATCCAAGTAGATCCTGAAGCAAGAATGATTAGTTTTGCTGAGCAATATTTGCATCCATCTCTAGGCAGAAAAGTTATGAATTGGTTGGGTCAAAGAGCCCATAAAATCGAGTCGCGTGCAGAGCAGAGAAAAAATAAGTAATGTGGATAAACTGGCCAGTGGCCAATAAAAATAGGAAACCATGCGCATACTAGGGATAGACCCCGGTTCAAGATTAACCGGTTACGGCGTGATAGAACAGACAGGGAACCGCTATAAATACATTGCCAGTGGTTGTATTCGTATCGAGGCTGAATATTTTCCCGACCGGCTCAAACAGATTTTTGATGGCGTGGCGCAACTTGTCCAAACCTATCACCCCGAACAAATGGCCATAGAACAGGTTTTTATGCACAAAAATGCCGATTCTGCCCTAAAATTAGGCCAAGCGCGTGGGGCGGCCATCTGCGCGGTACAATTCACCAACGTGCCGGTATTTGAATACGCCGCGCGGCAAATCAAACAGGCGCTGGTCGGCAAGGGTAGTGCCGACAAGCTACAGGTACAGCACATGGTAAAAATTCTGTTAAATATTCAAGGCGAATTACAAATCGATGCAAGCGATGCGTTGGGTATCTCCCTATGCCACGCGCATTACCAGCAAACAGCCGTGCGTTTGCAGCAAGGTGTTAAGACATGATCGGTTTTTTGCGTGGTAAACTGGTACACAAAGCGCCGCCTTGGTTGCAGCTGGACGTGGGCGGTGTCGGCTATGAAATTGAAGCGCCGATGACCACGTTTTACAATCTCCCTGTTATTGGCGAAGAGATTAAACTGCACACCCATCTGGTGGTCAGGGAAGACGCGCACATCCTGTTCGGTTTTCATAGCGAAGCCGATAGAACCATGTTCAGGACGCTGATTAAGGTGAATGGCGTAGGGCCAAAGCTGGCGCTGACCATATTATCCGGCCAAACCGCCGACGAATTCTATCGCTGCATTAATAACGGTGACATCCAGGCCTTGGTAAAATTGCCCGGCGTAGGCAAAAAAACCGCCGAACGTTTAATGGTTGAATTGCGCGATAAAATGCCCGATTCCATTCCCACCAGCAGCCAAAGTGCTGTGCCCATGCAAGCTAATCCTGGCCAGGAATCCATCAGCGCCTTGTGCTCATTAGGTTATAAGCCCGCCGATGCCGCCAAAATGGTGCAAGCCGTGGGTACAGAAGGCAAAAGCTGTGAAGATATTATCCGGCAGGCTTTACAGGGTATTAAGCGATGATTGAAGTAGATAGAATGATAACCGCAAACAATCGCACCGATGACGAACGCCAAGATAGAGCCATCCGTCCTAAGCGTTTGGCTGAATATGTGGGACAGCAGGAATTACGTAGCCAGATGGAAATTTTTATTCAGGCGGCGGTAGCCCGGCAAGAGGCTTTGGATCATGTGCTTATTTTTGGCCCGCCGGGTTTGGGTAAAACGACTTTAGCCCATATTATTGCTGTCGAAATGGGGGTGAATTTTCGGCAAACCTCAGGGCCGGTGCTGGAAAAAGCCGGTGATCTGGCCGCATTGCTCACCAATCTGGATGCCCACGATATTTTGTTTATCGATGAAATTCATCGTTTAAGTCCAGTGGTTGAAGAAATTCTGTATCCCGCGATGGAAGATTATCAATTGGATTTAATGATTGGTGAAGGCCCGGCGGCCCGTTCTATAAAGCTGGATTTACCGCCGTTTACCTTAGTAGGGGCAACTACTCGCGCAGGATTATTAACCTCACCGTTACGTGATCGCTTTGGTATTGTGCAGCGATTGGAGTTTTACACGGTAGAAGAATTAGGTCAGATTGTCACTCGTTCGGCTGGCGTTTTGGGAATTACGATAGAATCTCACGGTGCGTTTGAAATTGCCCGTCGCTCGCGTGGTACACCGCGTATCGCTAACCGTTTGTTGAGGCGAGTGCGTGATTTTGCCGAAGTAAAAGGCAATGGCGTGATAACGAGTTCTATAGCCGAGCAGGCTTTGGATATGTTGCGCGTTGATAGCAACGGCTTTGATGCGCTGGATAGAAAACTACTGATGGCGATGATAGATAATTTTTCCGGTGGTCCAGTTGGGCTGGATACCTTGGCAGCGGCAATCAGTGAAGAGCGAGGCACGATTGAAGATGTGCTGGAGCCGTATCTGTTGCAACAAGGTTTTATTATGCGTACGCCGCGTGGTCGTGTGGTCACTAGCCATGCGTATTTGCATTTTGGTTTACAGCCACCTAAGACTTTAGCCGTGTCTATCGATTTATTTGATCTATAATTGTAAAAAATACCGCAGATCATGCGTAAGTTTCAGTGAACGTAGAGACTGAACGTAGAGACTCAAGATTTTGTGTCTCTACGTATGACATATATGGGCTTGATTATCCCTGTCTTTTCAATAATATGATGCTGGTGTATTCGGCCAAAGGTAATTAAAATTTGATGAGTAGTTTTGTTTGGCCAATCCGCGTCTATTACGAAGACACTGATGCGGGCGGCATTGTTTATTATGCTAATTATCTTAAGTTTTTTGAGCGAGCTAGAACCGAGATGTTAAGGAGCTTAGGCTTTGAACAAGATGAGCTTATTGCCAGCGCTGGTATTATTTTTGCGGTAAGATCAGTGCAGATCGATTATTTAAGCCCTGCGCGGTTTAACGAACTGCTATCGGTTCAGTCTACAGTAAGCGAGATTAAAAAAGTCAGTTTGACTTTTGGTCAATTAATTACGCGGGGTGATATTGAGCTCTGCACCGCAACCATACGTATTGCCTGCCTGGATCCGCAAACTTTGCGTCCTAAAGCAATTCCTGAAAATTTATTAACACACTTTAAAAAATGAATACTGATTTATCCTTTCTCCACTTGATTAAAGAAGCCAGCCTTGTCGTGCAATTTGTGATGTTACTACTTATGGTAGTTTCAATATCCTCCTGGACATTCATCTTTTTAAAGCGCAAAGAGCTGAGCCGCGCCATAGAAATTACCGACGAATTTGAAACCCAGTTCTGGTCAGGTGATTCGTTAATTGAATTATATAAAAAGCTATCTGCCAAAGACTTTGCGCCGGAAGGCATAGAAAAGATATTTTTGGCCGGTTACAAAGAATTCTCCCGTATGCGCCAGGCCGGTAATGTGGAGCCGGTTGTGCAAGTGGAAAGTGCCCAGCGCACCATGCGCATTGAATTATCCCGCGAACTGGATCGTCTGGATGAACATCTGGCATTTTTAGCCACCGTGGGTTCAACCAGTCCGTATGTGGGGTTGTTTGGTACGGTGTGGGGGATTATGAATTCGTTTATGTCTTTGGGAAATGTTAAGCAGGCAACCCTAGCACTGGTCGCGCCCGGTATTGCTGAAGCCTTGATTGCTACTGCAATTGGCTTGTTTGCTGCCATCCCTGCTGTTGTCGCCTACAACCGTTTTTCTACCCGCTTGGATAGATTGACCGGTCGTTATGAGTTGTTCGTGGAAGAATTTGTCGTTTTGTTGCAAAGACAGGCGCATAGCAAATGAGCAGACGAGCTAAGCGCAGAAAACCGATGGCTGAAATCAATGTAGTGCCTTACATTGACGTAACCCTGGTGTTATTGATTATTTTTATGATTACCACGCCGATGCTGCAAACCGGTGTTGAAGTGGAATTGCCACGGGCGCAGGCCGCTTCAGTAAATGCTGGTGAAGGCGAGCCGCCGTTGGTGGTGTCGATTAAAAAGAACGGTGAGTTTTATATCAGTGTGGGTGGCAATACCGATGAGTTGATTGCACAAGAGGAAATTGACACGCGTGTGGCCAGTGTATTGGTGGAAAAGCCCATGGTGCAAGTGTTAATTAATGCCGATAAGAGCATAGACTACGGCACGGTGGTAACGGTGATGGCATCGTTGAAAAATGCGGGCGTGGCCAATGTTGGATTAATGACCAAATCTGACGACCAATAACACAGATGGATAGTCGAAAGAGAATTTTACGGCCTTTTATTCTGGCCTTTGCGCTGCATATTTTCGTGCTGGGGATATTTGCATTAAGCACGCTGTTTAAAACCCAAGTTGTTAAGGAAAAACCTGTTCCTGAGATTATTCACGCGACCTTTGTTGATCTTACCAAACTGCCAAAAGAGATTAAACCGGAGCCGATTGAAAAAGCTAAGCCTATCGAGGCACAATCGCAAGCCGAGTTTAATAAAAAACAGGCGCTTAAAGAGTTCATAGAGCCTCAAAATACGCCGGAGCAAGCGCAGGCAGCGGCGCGTGCGTTGGTTGAGAAATCTGAAAAAGCCCGAACGGAAGCCAAACAACACGAGAAGCAAGCTGAGGCTAAGCAAGAAGCGGCAGAGCGTGCCAAGGCTGAGGCTAGAAAAGCCCAAGTTGCCGAAGCAGCCAAAGAAGAAGCTAAGCAGGAAGCGGCAGAGCGTGCTAAAGCGGAAGTCAGAAAAGCGGAGGCGGCGGAAAAAGCTAAAACAGATTCCAAACAACAAGCTGCTGAACGTGCCAAAGAAATGGCCAAACAGGATGCGGCAGAGAAAGCCAAAGCGGAGGCTAAAAAAGCGGAAGCTGCCGAAACAGCCAAAGAAGAGGCTAAACAGGAATCTGCGGAGCGTGCTAAAGCCGAGGCCAGAAAAGCAGCTGCGGCTGAAAAAGTGAAAGAAGAAGCCAAGCAAGAAGCGGCAGATCGTGCGAAAGCGGAAGCCAGAAAAGCAGAGGCGGCTGAAAAGGCCAAGACAGAATCGAAACAGCAAGCCGCTGAACGTACTAAAGAAATAGCTAAACAGGAAGCGGCGGATAATGCTAAAGCCGAGGCCAGAAAAGCGGATGCGGCTGAAAGAGCTAAGGAAGAAGCTAAGCAAGACGCGGCAGATCGGGCTAAAGCGGAAGCCAGAAAAGCCGAAGCTGTTGAGCGGGCTAAAGATAAGGCTAAGCAACAAGCGGCAACGCAAGCCAAATTAGAAACAGCGGCCAGGGCGAAAGCAGAAGCTAAAAAAGTTGAAGTTGCCGAACGAACTAAGCAAGAAGCGAAAGAATCGGCGGCCGCACAAGCTAAAGCAGAAGCTGTCTCCAATGCGAAAGAAGCGGCAAAACAAGCTGCCAAAGCGGAAGCCGCTGCACAAGCTAAATCTGAAGCTGCGGCTAGTGCAAAACAAGCTGCCAAAGCAGAAGCCGTTGCACAAGCTAAAGCCGAAGCTGCGGCCAATGCAAAACAAGCTGCTAAAGCAGAATCTGCTGCACAAGCTAAAGCCGAAGCTGCGGCCAATGCAAAACAAGCTGCCAAAGCGGAAGCCGCTGTACAGGCTAAAGCCGAAGTTGCGGCCAATGCAAAACAAGCTGCCAAAGCGGAA
>NZ_JAYTLQ010000032.1:0-57407 GCF_043729335.1 Crenothrix sp.
GTGCTATCTGTGGCCGTCACCGTAGTAACTTCTGTACCTGCTTTGACGGTAATTGTTTCACCATTGGCAGGGATTGGACTGAACGCGGGCAAGGTATAGCTACCGTTAGGTTTAACAATGGCACTGACTTGAGTGCCATTCGGTAAGGTTGCAGTAACTGTGCTGCCAGCAGTGGCGCCGTTTCCATTCACTGTGCCTGTATTAGCATTAAAACTGCTCGTAATTTCAGTGCTGTCTGCAACTTTAATAGAGATGTTTTCATTGCCGGCTGTTATTTTAATAGTTTCGCCATTAACAGGCACAGGGCTAAAAGCCGGCAAACTATAACTGCCATCAGGTTTAACGATTGACGAGACACTGCTACCATCAGGTAAAGTTGCCGTGATTGTACTGCCTGGAGTCGCTCCCTTGCCAGTTAAAACCCCAGTTTTTGAGTTGTACTCTGGAGCTATATCGGTATTATCAGGGGTTTTAATAAATGCACTTGGCTTACCATCCACACTGACAGTAATAGACCCGCCATTATTGGGTGCATTATTAAAAGGCGGTAAAACATAGGTGCCATCTGGCTTTACAATTGCTGATACCCATGTGCCATCGGGTAACGATGCTTTTATAGTGCTGCCTGGGGTGGCTCCTGTGCCGCTGACAACGCCAGTTTGAGGGTTATAATCACTTTTTATTTCAACAACAGTTGCTTTAATAACTACTTTTTCATTATCAGCGGTAATGGTAATAGCATCGCCATTACCCGGTTTTGGATTAAGCGCAGCTAAGTTGTAACTCCCGTCAGGTTTAACCACACCGGAAATTTTAGTGCCATCAACCAGCGTTGCAGTAACCTTGCTTCCCGGAGTTGCCCCCTTACCCGCAATAACCCCTGTTATGGGATCATATCCACCGACAATAGGCGTGGTATCAGGCGCTTTAATAGTGCTGATTTTATTATCAACATTAACAGTGATGGTTTCATGATTGCTGGGCACAGGCTGAAAAGGTGGCAATTTATAGCTACCGTTGGGCTTAGCCACAGCAGACGTTTCTGTGCCATCAGGTAACGTCGCCGTTACGGTACTGCCGGGAGTTGCTCCATTACCACTGATGATTCCTGTTTTTGTATTGTATTTACTGGCTGGAGGAACGGGTGCTTTATTATTTCCATTATCGCCACCACCGCTAGCAGCTACCGCAATTCCACCACCGATTAATCCAACCCCTAGCACGCCTAGCGCCCCCAGCGTGCCATTTGATAAACCTAAAGAACTTAACCCGCCCTCATCAGACGCCATAGCTAATGGACTCGTCAACGCCCCACCACCTAAAACAGCTGAACCGGTCTGTGAGCCGCCTTCAATGGCATAGCTATAATATTTTCCATCCGCTGCCTGACCAATAACAGAGCCAAGATTGCCGTCAGCATTAAAATAGCCGTCAATGATAATATCTGGACTGGTGTCGTCATCTAGTAAGATGTGCAGATTCTTGCCTACCCGTTTAGTGGTTATGCGGCTTGGAGCTGATCCATTGTCGTTAACAATTGCATAATTTACCCCAGGCTGAGCCTTAACATGAACACTCTTACCTTTAGGGATAACATGATTTTCTAGTGTTTCTGTTGAGTTGTTTACTTTTAGTATGATGCTCATGGTTTTTTAAAGCTCCTAAGATTATTAATCAATTTGACTACATTCCCTGTACACACTCGGATTTAGCATCAGTGTAGAGTTCAAGTTACATCAACTGTAGAACAACTTAGAAGTTTTACTAGGCAATTAGAAAAAAATGTCACTTTATGACATTTTTTGCCAATTTGAGCTATACACCACTCAATGAGGCACACTGCTTGAAGGGTGTATGGTGTGCCGCTCATGGTTCGACAATGCTCACCACGAAGGGCTTTTTTTAAACTGTCTTGCCTTAAATTGGAAGCCCATGGAATGCAAGCAAGTTCTGCGTTAACTATACGGTGTACTGCATGATTAATTGTTGGTATCGCTTTTGAAAGCCTTGTTCATGAAGAAAACTGGGTAAAAGCCAATTGGTGCGGTTATAAAAAATCGGAGAACAATGATGTTAAATAAACTGAAGCAGCATTGAAAATTACAACGACTGATCATAGTTATATTGTCATTATCTGGAATTTGGTTTTGTAAAAAGCGCAGCCGCTAAAATCATCATTCAATAATCTGATAAGTTTTTAGGCGGCATAGCCGCTGGTGGAGGTCAATTGGCTGCTTAACAACAGCGTATAGACATCGATCTAGCCCCATTGCAACGCTCAACACCAGATAGCCGATAATAACCAGCAAACTGATAATGATAATCAGGCTTTCGTAAAGCGTTGTGTTAGTGGATATCTGGGGATTTTTAACCATAGTGGCGGTAGTTATTACCTTGCGCAGCCAGATTCGTCACGTTTATTGCCCTATGCCGACAAGCTATTATTTTATATACACACGCCAGGCAAATAGCCCATTGCAACCATCATTACTTTCTGAACCGACTTTTAACAAAGTTGTCCCCAGTGTGGTGATGCTTTCATTAAGATGCCCCTTGATTAAAATACGCCCACTGCGTAAACGCTCCAAAGTCGCTGCAAATGGCTGATTGTTGACGCTGAACTTGATCGTCTTAATATCAGTATTATCGGACGCGGTAACGCTAAAATCCTGTAATGAAGTCACTACGGATTCTTTAACCGGCATTTCATTAAAAAAAAGCGGCTTGTGACATTTGGTAATAAATTCGCCGTGGTGACTCATGCGCGGTGCGGCAAAGCCACTTGAAGAAAACAAACATAACAACAGTAGAATTTTACGTGACATTGCCTTGCTCCAAAAAATAGAAAAACCATAAAAAAGTGGCTGAGCCACTATATCAAACTAATGCCTATTATTACGCAGTATTTTATGGCGCATAGCTGAGTTGTTTTACTGGATAATAAAGGAGCCAGTGATAGCTCCTTTATTAAAATCATGCCAGCATAAAAACAAGGATCAGATAAAAACACGTATGTCCTTATTTCATTTTTTGCGTGACTATTCAGCCTTTATTGCTTCATTTTGAAGAGTTGATATTGTTATTTCTCATGACATGCTCAGGTACTTGCTCTGGCGATGGATTAGTGTTTTGCATCACATGTTTGGGCGGCGTTACCACCGGTTCAGTTACCTGTTCAGGTGAAGGATTACTATTTTGCATAACATGCTCTGGAACCGGATTCGCTGATGGATTGGTGTTTTGCATTACTTTTTCTTTAGCGGAAGCAACAGCAGGTAAGGCGACAACAAGTACGATTGCTAATATGATATTTTTCATTTGATTTTACCTTTTAGTTGAGTTATCTAACCCCTAGATCAATACTTGCTGATGCAATAATCATTAACCTTTCAATGGGCAAGTGCATTCTTACATCATTGGGTAATCTGAATTTGATATAGATCAAATACAAATCAAATAATGGGCATATTATGAATTTACGGAGTAAGGTTAAGGGCGTGATTCAAATCGTTCAGCCAGCATTTTGCGCCTGCATTGAGGCCTGATATACTCTCAACGCGACCATTAAGTGAGTACTCGAACCAAACTGGTTTTTTAAGCTCTGATTATTAAGACACTCATTAACGTGAGGATTGACCATGCAAAAACCCGCATCTTTACCTCATAATAACCTGCCGCCGCTAAGCGGATTTTTGGGGTATCTGCAAAATTGGCTGGATCGAAACGTCTACGATTTAGCCCGCCAGATGCGTTTAAGTTATGTGCCCCCGATGATGGTTTATCTAGCGGCGGGCATTTCCGGCTTAACGGGCATTGTTGGTGCGTTTTTTGTTAAGGATTACCTGGGGCTTTCTGCTGAATTTCTAGCTACGCTGGGGTTTTGGGCGGTAATGCCCTGGACGATGAAAATGCCCATCGGCCATTTGGTGGATCTGCTCTGGCGACATAAAGCCAAATTGATTTATTTAGGCGCTTTATTGATTGCAGCAAGCCTGTTAATCATGCTGAATATACTGGCCAGCCCCCGTAAAATGTCGGGATTTTTGTCGGTAGAAACGTGGTTTGTTATAGCAACCTTATTGGCACCGATGGGTTACGTTATACAAGGCACTGTGGCCGATGCCATGACGGTAGAGGCTGTACCGCGTGTGGATGAACGGGGCAATGCTATTGCTGAGCAACAAATTAAACTAGCCCACACTACCATGCAAACGCTAGGCCGGGTAGCGATTATTGGTGGTACATTAATTGTCGCCCTGGCCAATGTCTATTGGTTTAGAGGTGTCGCAACCATGGACGCCGCTGCCCAGACAGCAATTTATGTGCAGATATACCAATGGGCATTATTAATTCCCGTTATTTCCGTATTTGGGGTTTTCTTTGCGGCGCATCTTCGTTCCAACGAGGAATGGCGCTTGGCCGCAAAAGGCTACGAATTTGAGGATATTAAGCGTGAGCTTGATCGCCCGGATACCGAACTGCCGGCAATTAACTGGTGGATATTGGGCGGTGGCCTTAGTTTTGCTTTATTCGCTGCGATCATGGGACTCGCCAACATCCCTTTTAACGAAGAACTGATTTTTGCAGGCTCTTTGGCCATCGTGATATTCCTGCTAGGGCGTTTGACCACTGAGCTTTCAGCCTCTGCCAAAAGGCAATTATTTGGCACGGCGCTGGTTATTTTTGCCTTCCGTGCTGTGCCTACAACAGGTGCTGGCTCCACCTGGTGGATGATTGATGAACTGGGTTTCGATCAACAGTTTCTGTCCAAATTGACGTTAATTTCCAGTGTCTTGACCCTATTTTGCATGTTTCCGCTGATTACAGCCAGTTAGGCGGGCTTGCTTTTTACCGAGATGTTTTTGGGGCTTGCCATGCCATTACTGGTGATCTACATTGCCAAGCGTACTTTGCTTTCTAAAGAAGTAACTACATCCCCACCCCTATAAATCGAACTCCCCAGCGTATGCCATTTGGATAGCGATAAGCGGATTGTATCCCTTGTTTGCCATCGTCTGCCGGTAGCTGGAAATAGCGCAATAAGCCTTAGAAGCTATTTGGAAACGCCCTGAGCACGCCAACAATTCTCATTATGGCTCAATCCTATCCTATCCGATTCCAGATTTTGGAGGACTCACCAAGAACGGCTTTTTTTAAAACAGTGGGGTAGACGCTCACTCTTCTTCATTGGCAGATGCAACAGCAGAGGTACCCGGATCAATCTTAGGAGTACACAACGTATCAATACTTTTCAAGGCTTCTTCAAGGGCCGTCATTAATTCATTCACTTTTATGGGTTTGGTAAGATAGCGGAAGAAGCCTGCTTCTTTGCCTTTTTCAATATCACGCGCCATCGCATTGGCACTGAGGGCAATCACTGGAATGTGGGCTGTTAAGGGGTCTTTTTGAAGAATTTTTAAGGCTTTAATGCCGTTCATGCCCGGCAAATTAATATCCATTAAGATAATATCCGGAAGATGGGCGCGGGCAAGATCAATACCCAAAATAGCATCGCGTGCGCTTAGGATACGGATGGGGGAATGGGCAATAATTTGTTCAACCAATAGCAGATTGGCGGGGTTGTCTTCCACGTACAGCAAGGTGCCTTGCGCTATGTTATGCGGATTGGCCAAAAGCGCAGTGGGCACTTTTTGTTCCGTATCATAGGAATGGACAACATCTTGCGCGAATTCTATCCAGAATTCACTGCCCACGCCAACAGTGCTTGCTACGCCGATTGCCCCGCCCATTAATTCCACCAATTTTTTAGTGACGACCAAACCAATGCCGGTGCCTTCTTCAGCGCCGTGTTCTTGCCCCAGACGGTTAAAGGGCTGAAACAGTTGCGCCATCTGGTCTGTCGATAAACCTTGGCCGGTGTCTTTAACAGTAATACGAATACGTTGCGGGGCGCTGAGCGTACATTTTATTTCCACACTTCCGAATTTACGGTTGTATTTAATGGCATTGGAAAGCAAATTGATGACTATTTGTTTGACTCGCGTATGGTCGGCATAAATACCCCAGGAATTGTCGAAAGGCAAAAAGCTCAACTGGATATTATGCAGTTGTGCCATAGGTTCGATCATGGACTGGCATTCGTGCATGACATCAAGCAGCAGCAAGGGTTCGGGCGACAACGATAGCTTACCGGATTCGATTAACGAAAGATCCAGCACTTCGTTAATCAATTCCAGTAAATACCAGCCGGCTTTGATAATTTCTTTTACCCTGCGTTCCTGTATTGTTGTGGGCCGCGGACTACCGGCTTCCAGCAACTGCGCAAAGCCTAAAATGGCATTTAAGGGCGTGCGCAATTCATGGCTCATGCTGGATAAAAATTCAGATTTGGCCAGGTTGGCTTTGTCCGCAGTGATTACGGCTTCGTGCAATCTTGCCTCAAAGCGTTTGCGCTCGGCAATATCGCGCGCCACCTTGGAGGCACCGACAATCTTTCCTGTGCCATCTTGGATGGCTGATATGGTGACGGAAACATCAACAAAGCTGCCATCTTTGCGCACCCGCACCGTTTCAAAGTTTTGTACTTTAGCGCCACGGCTGATTTTATCCAGAATTTGCCTGTCCTCCCCTGCGCGTTCCGCTGGCATCATTAGCCTAATCGGCTTGCCAATCATCTCGTCTGCGCTATAGCCAAATACTTTTTCCGCACCGGCATTCCAACTGGTGATGATACCCTGCATGTTTTTGCTGATGATGGCATCGTCAGACGATTCTACAATGGCGGCAAGCCGAAGCTTAGCCAGCTCGGCAAGTTTGCGTTCGTGAATGTCCTGCACTACGCCGTTCATGCTCAGCACTGTGCCGTCTTCAGCATAGTTTGCGCGTCCGGTTATGGCAAGCCAGCGCGACCCCTTGACAGGATGGCTTACCCGATATTCGTTGTGGTAATCGGTGTGCTCGCTAAGGGCCTTATCCCAGGTATCATGCGCCTGGTCGGCATCTTCCGTTAATAAGCGGTCGCGCAGTTGTTGCAGGGTAACAGGGCTTCCTTCAGGAAAACCCAGCATCTGTACCGCACGAGCCCCTAAGGACACTTGGTCGGTCGCGGCATCCCAGCTCCAATCGCCTAGCCCTCCGGCATCCAAAGCAAGCTGCGCGCGTTCATAAACTTTTTTCAGTGCTGTTTCATTGTGTTTGAGCTGCGTAATGTCTTGCACTATGCCAGCCATACATTTCACATGCCCTGTGCTATCAAATTGATGCTGGCCGCTCACCCAAATCCAGCGCTCTTCCCCATCAGTCCGGCGAATACGGCATTCAAAATCTAAATTCGTTTTGTTTTCTACTGAGGCACGGAAACACTTATCAACTTCAGCACGATCCGCAGGCAATACATGCGCCTGAAACATCTCGTAGGTCCACTCTGGCAGCAATGCCTCATAGCCAAAGATGCGGTCGTGTTCCAGGGTGCGCCGCGTGGTGCCATCTTGCATATTCAGTTCCCAGCCGCCGGTGTGGGTTATTTGCAGGGCAAAGTTCAGGCGCGTTTCACTTTCTTGCAAGCTGGCCTGCACGGCATATTCTTCGGTAACATCCCGAAATACCAATACCGCCCCAATAACGCTGTCATCGTAATGGCGGATAGGTGCACAGCTGTCGGCAATCGCAAACTCCGTACCATCACGGGCAATGAGTACAGTATGGTTGGCCATGCCTTGTATAGTGCCATGCAGCAAGGCATCTTTTATCCGGATAGGGACAGGGTTGCGGGTGTACTGGTTAATAATAGGAAAAATATCGCCGATCAAAAGGCCGACGGCTTCAGCTTGTGTCCAACCGGTCAGCTGTTCGGCAACGGTATTTAAAAGCGTTACGCGGCCTTTAACATCGGTGGCTATCATGCCATCGCCTATGGATCGCAGGGTGACGGCAAGCTGCTCCTCGCTGAACTGTAAGGCATTATGCGCTTGCTGCAACTGGGCATTTATTTTCTGCTGAAGGTCTAGCGAATGCTGGGCTTCGGCAAGGATGGCATCCTTTAAACGCTGCTGGCCCTGGCGAAAAACAAAATAACACAGCCAAAACGCGGTCAGCAGGATAAGTAGACCGATGACACTGATAACCCAGAAAAGATTGCGCATATCTGCCTGGAATTTGGCCTCGGCCTTATCTGCGGCGCTTTGTTCTATGCTGCCAAACCTAGCCATATTATTACGGATAGCCTCCATGAGGCGTTTACCTTCCCCACTGCTAACCATTTTTACTGCTTCTTGTGCATCACGGCCGCGGCGCAATTCAATGCCTTGCGCCATAAAATTGAGCTTGGCGTTTACCTCTGGCGTTAAAGCATCCAGCTGTTGTTTTGCGGCTGGAATTAAGGTAAGTTGATGCAACTTTTCCAACTCAGCAGATAGGCTATCTTTTACGGCATTATAGGGTTCCAGAAAAACGTCTTTGCCCGTGATGAGATAACCGCGATGTCCGGTCTCGGCATCTTTTAATTTAGATAAAAAAGTTTCCGCGCTGTAGATAACCTCATGCGTATGCTGCTTGGTTGCTGCCGAGTTTTTTATGGCTTGGAAAGCTAAAAATGAGGCCAACATCAGCGTCACCACCAATACCACGGCAACCAAAACCAATGCCACCATTTTAAAAGGAAACTTTGAGGCGGAATTTCCCTGCGCCCTAGCAGCATCATCTTTAAAACTAGAATTTATATTTTTTTTGGACATATTTTTACGGCGTAGAATTAAATTAAAATTAATGTGCGTAGTGTTTTTATTAACCTTCTACTTACGGTTCGCTCATTTTTTAGAGTACTTCGAAAGATTGGTCTTTTTGATATTAAAAACAAGACAGAAAATTCGATTTTTAACTTTGAATGACTAATTTTTCGCATAAAACTGAAAATTTCTGACATTAAAATTATCGTGGGAATTTTAATTTTAGAATTACCCTCTAAAACCACTATATATAGTGGTTTTGAATTCTGAAAACCACAAGAAAAAATGAGCGAACCGTAAGTAAATGGGCGAACGGTGACTACTTGGCTGCCGCCTCAAAAACGTGTTTGCCGAACGCGCCCCACGTCTGGATGGCGATTCAGAAGAGCTTGTTAAAAAACAATGATTTTGCAATTGTTATCGAAAACTTAACCGGTTATTTGGAGGCCGATGGTATTGGAAATGACAAAGCCCCAGTCCGCGCTTGCCATCGTTATTTAAGCAATCGTACTGGCCAACTGGATTACAAAGGCGCGATAGAAAAAGGCCTGCCCATTGGTTCGGGCGAAATCGAAAGTGTCCACCGCTATATCATTTAGCAACGGTTAAAATTACCCGGAGCGTGGTGGAAAGCCGCCAATATTGAGCCAATGTTAGCACTACGTGTTGTAATAGCCAATGGTGATTGGGAAAACTATTGGGATAATTTCTGCACCGCAGCAGATGCACGAGATTCCCCGCACTTTTAATCACACCCTGCTGTTGGATATTCATAAAGCCATCGCTGTCGGTTGATTCCCCCTTGTTGTAGTGTGGCAAAGGTGCAGAAGAATTGTCGGCACCACAGCAATACCCGCGATTGCACAATTGGATAAAATACGTCTACGATGTGAGCGCGGAGTATATCCTGGCCGCCATTACCATGACCTCCGTGTTTGCCGTGCGCCTGACAGTGTTGGCCTTGTCGGCACCGGCGTTTGTGTTGCTGGCGCTGGTTGGCATTATCGATGGCCTGGTGCGTATTTGCTTGGATTTCAGGTCGTATACCCGTAGCAGCACTTGGGCTTGGTCTACCTCATAGCCCTCCCAGTCGGCATCCTTGCCAAGGCGCGTGAGGATGGTGGCCAAACGGTCATCGCTAAAGTCCAGGTCACGCAAGGTGGCCGTCTTCAGGCAGATCCCAGTGTCAGTAGCAGACCTGCTGCTCAGCCTTGCACATGGTTTAAGCGGTGGTCACCTTCGCTCTGGATATAGGCCAGCCAGCCAACGACGGTCTGGCCAATGCCCAATCCCGACCAGCGTAGCGGTGTGCCATGCACCGGAAAGTGCTTGTCCATGAGGTCGGCTATTTGCATTTTTTCCATCTGCGCAATCAGCAGGGGGGTGTCGTCTACTCGTTCTGTTTTGGTTACAGTTGGCGGTGTCATTTTGGCAAAAATCGATAGCCTGCCACAATTTTACGAAGTGGGGGTAAAATTAAGCGAATGGTGAGTTTTATGTCACTTACAGGTGAATACATATCGCCCAGTGAAGCTAAACCGAAGCCGCCTTTTGCACAGCGGCAGATCACGCTGAGCTTCCAGGACTATATCCAGCTCGAAGCAGACAAAAACTATTGGCATGCCCAGTTCCAACACGCGCAAGTCAACACAGCGAACTCATGAGTCGGACTGCTGACTTGGAAGCACAGGTCGCAGACCTAACCCACCGCTTATATGGCGACCACAGTGAAAAAGGCCAGACACAATCCGAAGCCCAAAGGCCTCCTCGTGAAAAAAAGAAGCGCGGGCACCAGGCAGGTGCGCCAAGGTTCCCCCATGCACCCAAACCTGAGTTGCCTGTTATTGAAGAACACAGCGTATTACCCGAAACCGAGCGTGTTTGCCCGTGCTGCGGATTGCCCTATCATGAGATCAACAATACAGAAGACGCGGAAGTGCTGGAGATTGAGGTCAAAGCGCATAAACGCGTTATCCACCGGCACAAATACGTCAAGACCTGCCAGTGTGCAGGGGTCAAAGCCGTGATAACGGCACCGCCACCGTTGCGCCTGTTCAACCGTAACCTGTGCGGCATCAGCATCTGGACGGAGGTGTTGCTGGAAAAATTCCAGTAACACCGTTCACTCCATAGTATTTGCAAAGATTTTGCCCAGCGTGGCTTGTCCCTTGCTGCCGGGACGCTAACCAATGGTTTTAAACGGATGCCCGCCTTGTTTGCCCCTGTCATCCAGCCATTCAAAGAAAAGCAGTTGAGTGAAACCTTGTTTCATAATGATGAAACCTATTGGAAGGAATACGAACTTACCGAAAGCAAACGTAATACCCATTGGTATTTGTGGTTGTTCCGTAGCCCATCAGTGACCCTTTTTATCGCCGCCAATAACCGCAGTGGCGATACCCCCATAGAGTATTGCGAAAAGCTGACCGAGGTAGGTTACGTGATTGTCGTCTGTGGCCGTTACAGCGCCTACAAGCGGCTGGCCAGACTAAACCAACGTATTATCCTGGCCTTTTGTTGGGCGCATGTACGGCGGGATTTTCTGGATTATGCCCGTAGCTACCCTAAATTGTGCGAGTGGGTGCAACATTGGGTCGACCAGATTGCCAAGCTGTACCATATCAATCACCAGCGCCTGCCCCACTGGAACCCCGCTGTGCCCTTAGCTGCACAATCTATCGATTTCAACAGCCAACAGGTTGTGCTGGAACAAGCCATCGCACAGGTAAAAGCCGATTACACCCAGGCATTATTGGAACTCGACCCCAAAACACAAAAAATACAGGTGGCCGTTTTTAACCAGCCTGCAAGCACATTGGGTTGGATTAACCGTCTTTGTCACCAACCCCGCCGTACCGATGGACAATAACTTGGCCGAACGGACTATCCGTGGTGCTGTCCTGGGACGCAACAATTACTTTGGTTCCGGTGCAATTTGGAGCGTCGAGTTGGCCGCTCAGCTCTTCTCCATCTTTGCCACCCTACCGCAATGGGGGATCAACCGACAGCGGTGGCTTTATGAATATCTGACAGTGTGCGCCCAAAACCATAGCAAACCGCCAGATGACCTGATAGATTTTATTCCCTGGCTTATGTCTGATGAGCGACGTGCGGCATTATCCCATTTGCTGTAACTATGGGAAGGTGGGAATATTTACAATTGATATTTCTTAACCTGTTGAAAAACAAATGTTTCGAGGAATAAATCGTAAGTCATTGATTATTTATTTTTTCTCGGTATTCTATATAAGAATATGATTATTATATATATTTTATCGATAAATATGCGCTAATAGGGGTGCGGAATGTCGGTTCCGAGCAGACAAGCTCATTGATTTTATTAACATCCAAAACCCCCTTTTATTGTGCTTAAAAGTAGTGTGATTTTAGATGAGGCAAGGACCCTTAAATAGTATGAATTTTAATGAGGCAATGCGAACACATGTTTGCCAAATAAACCACAGTAACCGGTTTCAGAAAAGCGGTGATTCCCTTTTCCGCAGCGAAACATCTGTCGGAAAACACCATCACTTTTGGTCGTGTAGCCGCCATCCTTGGTAATGTGGTTATCCGCTGACTTGTGGTAGGGGGCATCGGGTCTTGGGCAAAATAAATTTAACGGGGTGTTCAGTTTAGTGGATGCAAAATTCATGACGTAATGGCAAAGTTTTGCGCTGCACTATGTCAAAAACTCCTGAAAATAGCTACCCGTATTGATTTGCAGGGACTATCTGAATTGTCGGCATTTTATAAAGTCAAGGACTAAAAACTTGAACATCGAGTGTAAAAGACATAAAAAAACCGGCATCCTTCAAAAAGGATGCCGGTTTTAGTATTAATTTAAAGCAGGCGAGAATTTAGATAACGGTTACGTTTTCAGCTTGCAAGCCTTTTTGACCTTGGGCTACAGTAAACTGTACTTTTTGGCCTTCATCCAGTGATTTGTAACCACCAGCATTATTTATTTGTTGGAAATGTACGAAAACATCGGGGCCTGATTGTTGCTCGATAAAGCCGAAACCCTTCTCAGAATTAAACCATTTAACGGTGCCAGTAGTAATTGTAGACATAATGAGTCCTGTAAATATTTGAGTTATAAAGCCTTAAAAAGGCACGTAGAGCTGGTAAATTTGGAAATTACAAAATGAAAAACAGGACGATCAACTACATAAAGATACATCGAAATGGTAAGCAGAGGGTAAATCATATTTTCTAGCTAGTTATTATTATAAGTGGCTTATTAAATTTGTCAATAGCTAGCCTCTTTCAATTTTAAATAAGTCTGCCACTAAGCGTGATATTTACCAAGCCAACAGCATACACGGTTCACATTCAGATAGCCTCATCTAGACAAGGCTTCAGGCGTAGTCGCGCCCTTGCTGCCCATAATTACCGGTTATCCAAAGCAATAAGTTGCGCATTACACGAAATCGGGAAGAGCCATAATTTTTAAATGGTTCTAGAGTGAAAACACCCGCCTATCAAAATCTAGCGCCAATAAAAATTTTTCTTTTAGAAACAACTTCAACCATTTATGTGCGACACCGTACCGACTTCATAGGTTTTTACAGTTTAAGATTAATTTGACTTATTAAATTTGGGCTAGAGCCTTAAAGACACAACTCCCCTTACTTGATTCATTTAATTTAAATAAAGGAAATTCCTATGAAGACCAAAAAAAATATTGGTGTTTTAGATAATTTTATTCATCCTCAGAAGTCAAAAACGTCTACGTTGCATGCCCTTAAAAGTTTTTCTTCAGCAATGCGATTAATGCTGATTTTAAGTTGTAGTATTGGTTTCGTTGCCCAGCCGGTAGCCGCTGAAAGTACCGAGATGCTAGATATTCAACATGTCATGAAGCCCCAGCGTGGAAAAAACACCTCTGCAATGCCTGATCAAGGCGCTAAGAAATCAGCCACAGCAAAGGGTGATACTAAAGCAACACATCAAGCAAACCAGACTACCCCAAAAAAGGCTGATATGGCTGCTAAAAAAGCCCCAGTTGAAGTTCAAAAATCCAATATGGATGCCAATACGGCCACTAATAATGCTATGGGCAAAGAATATTCAAAAAAATGTAGCGACGCTAATAAAACAACGTCAGATACCAAAACCAAAACCTCAGACAATGCCATGAGCAATGCAGGCCAAAATGCTCAACAAATGCCAGATAATAAAAATAAATTGGCTGAAAGCTCGAGGAGCAATGTGGCTCAAAAGACTCAGCAAACACCCAATAACCAAAATAAGATGTCTGAAGGCTCAATGGGCAATGGGAACCAAAATGAGAAGAAAATATCTTCTGGTATAGCAACTATTGCTCAAAATGCCACTGGCGATAATTCAAAATCTGAAGCGGTACCCAGACCTGAAAGCGGTAAGTTTCCTGAATTTTCTCAGGCGGATATAAATGCTGACCATTACGTTACTAAAGAAGAGCTAAAAAACTTTCCTTACCTTTTAGAGACATTTGATCACGTAGATGCGGGCAGGGACGGTAAATTAGAGCAGCACGAATATGAGAATTTGGAGCTGCAAACTATAAAAACTCGCTAAATCGCTTAATTTCATCAAATTCTCCGTAGTTTGTCCGAGTAAATGCAAATTATGGGCAATGTCTTCTGTACATCTTTAAAGTGCGGCGAATGAACGCCTAAATTTGTTGAGTGTTTTGTCAGCAGTTGTGTTGACGCGTTTTATTAGTCACAAGATCTGTCTTATGAAAATTGAGATTCAATAAACTTAATAAGAGGCAAATTATGCAAAGACGGGGCTTAAGCGGTTACCAAAGGACTGCAATCACGTGTGCTACGCCCTTGCTGATGTAGCAGGCTCATTGACTATCTAACAGGGTCTTTTGGTAATAATACTTATTGTTAAACCTATCCATTTAACGAGGACAGCACTATGCAAATTAATTCGCAAAGGGAACAGGTTTTGGATCACCATGATCTGCACAGCACATCTCCCGCAGTGGCCAGGGGTTTATTGACACCTGAAACCATCATCAATCTGAAGATTAACGGTACACCCTATAAGCTAAACCTTGAGCCCCGTGTTTCCTTGCTGGACGCTCTGCGCGAATATCTTGAGATTATGGGGCCTAAAAAAGGCTGCAACCAAGGTGCATGCGGGGCGTGTACCGTTTTGGTGGATGGCAAACGCATCCTTTCATGTCTGGCGCTTGCTATTCAATATCAAGATACAGAAATTACCACCATTGAAGGTTTATCCGAAAACACGGCACTTCACCCGTTGCAAGCTGCGTTTATCGAACATGATGGCCTTCAGTGCGGCTACTGTACCCCTGGACAGATTTGTTCGGTAGTCGGTATGATCAATGAATTCAAAAATGGCTTGCCGAGTGCAGTTACGCCAGATATTTCTGCATCGCGAATTGAATTTTCAGATACAGAGATAAAAGAACGCATGAGTGGCAATCTATGCCGCTGCGGGGCTTATATGGGAATTTGTGATGCGATTCGCAAGGTTTATGCAACGGAGGTAGCACCATGAAAAATTTCTCTTACGCAAGAGCCGAAAATGCAGCCAATGCTATCCATTTGATTTCGCAAAACGAACACGCAAAATTTCTGGGAGGCGGCACAAACCTGGTTGATTTAATGCGCGAAAATATAGAACAACCGGACATGCTTGTTGATGTGAGTGGCTTGCCGTTTAACCACATTGAAGCACTTTCAAACGGGGCAATTTCTATCGGTGCCGGCGTTAAAAATACTGACTTAGCCAACCATGCAATTATTCGTGACCGCTACCCGATGTTGTCACAAGCCATTTTATTTGGCGCGTCGGGACAAATACGCAATATGGCAACGACCGGGGGGAACCTTTTACAGCGTACACGCTGTTATTACTTTTACGATAAAGCCGCCGGTTGCAACAAACGTGACCCAGGTTCGGGTTGTGATGCTATCGAAGGTCTTAACCGCATGCATGCCATTCTAGGTGCTTCTGAAAATTGCATCGCTACCCATCCATCGGATATGTGCGTGGCTTTGGCAGCGCTTGATGCGACGGTTAACGTGCAAGGAAACAAGGGTAAGCGCGTGATTTCATTTTACGATTTTTACCGTTTGCCCGGAAATACCCCGCATATTGAAACCAGTTTGCAGGCCGATGAATTGATTACTTCCATCCAGATTCCTCCGCTTGAAATGGCTAGAAATTCCACCTATCGAAAAGTGCGTGATAGAGCCAGCTATGCCTTTGCTTTAGTCAGTGTGGCCGCCGCTTTAGAAATCGAAGATGGCATAATCACCAATGTCCGTTTGGCATTGGGCGGGGTGGCGCACCAACCTTGGCGAGCCCATAAAGCAGAAAAACTATTGGTGAGTGCTGCGGTTAATAGAAAGACTTTTCAAGACGCTGCCGAGGTGGAATTAAAAGACGCTAAAGGTTATGGCCACAACAATTTTAAAATCGAACTGGCTAAGCGAACCCTTGTAAGCGTGTTAAGCGAATTAGCCGAAAGCGGGGGTGCGCGATGAGTATCATGCAAAAAATCATGGCAACAGTGGTGCAATTTATGCCCGACAAAGACGCTGACCCGTTGACACACAAAGAAGGTTACGTGGGCCAAGCTTTAAACCGGGTTGACGGTGAATTGAAAGTGAAAGGCGAAGCGCGTTTTTCCGCAGAATATCCCTTTGAAAATATGGCACAGGCTGCACTTGTTTACAGCACGATCGCCAAAGGTAAAATTACTTTTCTTGATACGCGCCAAGCAGAACAATCAAACGGCGTGATAGCCGTTATTTCCTATAAAAACGCACCCAAAATGCAAGATCCACCGGTCTTTAAAGCGGGCGGCGAAAGCACAGGTTCTGCGGGGAGTAGCCTGCCTATTATGCAAAATGAAAACATTTACTGGAATGGGCAACCGATAGCAATTGTGGTTGCCGAAACAGTCGAGCAAGCCGAACACGCGGCTTCGTTGATAACGGTGGACTATAAAATTGAAACCCCCAGTGTTTCATTTGATGCTTTAAAAGCCGATGCCAAAACCCCAGACGATATTTTAGGCGAACCCCCAAAGATTGAAATTGGCACTGCCGAAAAGACGTTAGCGCAGTCAGTACTGCACATCGATCAGGTTTATCACACGCCGCGCTATAACCACAATGCCATTGAACCCCACGCGACGATTGCCGTCTGGCACGATGATGATAGTTTGACGGTGTTTGATCCCTCGCAAAATGTTTACGGTGTCAAACGTACGCTGGCGGAAATATTTTCTCTGAAACCTGACAAAGTGCGTGCTATTGCCCCATTTGTCGGCGGCGGTTTTGGCGGCAAGGGTTCTTTATGGGCCAACACTGCTCTCTGCGTTATGGCGGCTAAAATCATTAAGCGCCCAGTAAAGCTGGTGGTGTCGCGGGAAGGCGTTTTTCGTATCGTTGGTGGGCGCACGCTTTCTGAACAAAGAGTCGCGCTCAGCGTCAATAAAGCCAATAAATTGACTGCGTTGATTCATACCGGCACGACCGCAATGACCGCGCACAATTATTTTCCGGAACAGTTTAGCTTTCCGGCACGAAACCTTTACGCGGCGGAAAATATATATCTTCATCAAAAATTCGTTAGGATGGACACGGTTGCCAACAGTTTTATGCGCGCGCCCGGTGAATCAATAGGCACGTTTGCTTTAGAGTCTGCTATAGATGAACTCGCCCATGCCCTGCAAATTGATCCGATTGAATTACGCAGGCTTAATGAACCGGAAAAAGATCCGACCAAAGGTACCGAATTTTCCAACCGTCATTTGCTGGAAGCTTACCGACGCGGCGCAGAAAAATTTAGTTGGCAAAATCATAATCCACAACCCCGGTCACAGCGTGACGGTAAATGGCTGATAGGACAAGGGGTGGCCAGTGCCTATTATCCGACTTACCGTTTTCCGGCATCAGCGCGGGTGCGTATTTGTGCGGACGGCACCGCTGTGGTTTCGGCATCGGCGCATGAAATGGGCATGGGCACAGCAACCGTGCAGATTCAACATGCGGCGCAAAGATTGGGCTTGCCGCTTGATAAAGTGTCGTTTCAATACGGTGATTCTGATTTGCCCGAATCGCCGGTGGCAGGCGGTTCCAACCAAACCGTCAGCATTATTGCGTCGGTTACGGCGGCCGCTGAAAAAGTCCATAAAAAACTCTTTGCGCTGGCGGGACACCATGCAGATTCACCGCTTTCCAGCTTAAAATACGAGCAAATAGAAGCCCGTGCTAATGGCTTGTACAGTAAAGATGATTCATCCCAAGGCGAAACCTACACATCCATTTTAAATCGTTTTGCCTTAGATTATGTAGAGGCTGAAGCCGCTTCGGACATGCCGGTAGAAATACAAAAATATTCCATCCATTCTTACGGGGCGCAATTTTGCGAAGTGCGGGTTAATGAAGAAACCGGTGAAACGCAGGTTTCACGTTGGCTGGGGTCTTTTGATTGTGGCAGAATTTTGAACCCTAAAACCGCTATCAGTCAATTTCGCGGTGGCATCGTGATGGGCATTGGCATGGCACTCATGGAAGAAACCTTATTTGATGAACGCAAAGGCCGGATCATGAACCCGTCACTGGCCGAATATCATGTCCCTGTTAATTTAGATGTGCCGCACATTGATATTATTTACAACGACATTGCTGACGAACACACGCCTTTGGGTGCGCACGGAATTGGTGAAATTGGCATCACCGGAGCCGCAGCGGCAATCGCTAATGCGGTTTTTAACGCGACCGGCAAGCGTGTGCGTGATTTGCCCATTACCCTGGATAGGCTTCTGTAAAACTATTGGAAAATCGACTGCAAAAGTTTAGAAACAACGATGAAACCTAGCTTCCGCTTACCCAGAGGAAAACATAATGAATGAATCGCAAGCAATAATTGAAGCCTTTGACAAAGCTCAGGCCCAAGGCGAGCGCTGCGCTTTAGTGACGGTGGTGAATGTTGAAGGCTCAGCTTACCGGCATCCGGGGGCGCGTATGCTGGTAACTGAAAGCAGCCAAAGTACGGGCATGATTAGCGCCGGTTGCTTAGAAACGGATGTTATTCAACAGGCGCTACGCGTGATTGATACCCAGTTAACTGAGCTCATCGAATATGACACCACCTCAACAACACAGGAGATGGCGTGGGGTTTAGGGCTAGGTTGCCATGGGGTGGTAAGTCTGCTTATTGAACCTTGCACTTTGCAATGTAGTTATATCAATGCCTTGCGCCTAACGTTTACCGCCGCTTCAAATACGGCTGCTATCGCTGTGGCGACTGTTTTTCATTATTCACCCGCTGATTTAATGCCGGTAGCAGACATCAAAATAGGCGCCCGCGTTATTATCAATAAATTCCAAGAAATTAACTGTACTGTTTTCAATAATAGGTTGGCTACCTTAATTTATCAGGATGCTGACAGTGCTTTGCTTGAAGAAAAATCCGGCGCTTGTGTTTACAACTGGGATGGCAATAGCGCTAAAGTCTTTATTGAAATAATTCCCCCACCCATCACACTTGTTATTTTTGGAGCAGGCTATGACGTACTGCCCATTGTAAAGTTAGCCTCGGGCTTAGGTTGGCAGACAGACGTTATTGATGTCCAGGCTCGCCCCGCTAGCCTAGACATATTTTCGTTAGCCAGTAAGGTTACGCTGGCGCGTCCGGAAAATGTTCATGAGCACGTCCGCATTACTCTACGCAGCTTCGCGCTGTTGATGACCCATAACTATGTGCATGATAAAAGCTTGCTGGAATTTTTACTGTTATCGACATCGCGTTACATTGGCGTTATGGGCCCTAAAAAACGCACTGAACGCTTGTTGGATGATGTGGAAAAAACCGGTGGTTTTACCTGTAAAGACACTGACCTTGCCCGGATTTACGCGCCAGTAGGTTTAGATATCGGTGCTGGCTCACCTGAGGAAATTGCCCTGTCTATTATTGCAGAAATACGCGCGCTGGTGGCAGATCGCCATGGGGGACATTTGTGTACTTATCCTGCTACCGCTGACAGCAAGCGCAGCGTAAAAGCGTGGACATCGAGTAAAGTATTTGCTCAAACTTATGCCCAGTAAAGATAGACACGGCCACGTGGGGTTGTTATTGCTGGCGGCAGGCAGCTCCAAACGGCTCGGCACTCCAAAGCAACTGTTGATTTACAAACAGCAAAGCTTAATGCGTCATACGGCAAAAATGGCGCTTGCATCTTATTGCCAACCCATAGTGGTGGTTTTAGGGGCGCATGCAGAAAAAATACAAACTGAAGTGGCCGGTTTGCCTCTGAAAACCGTGGTTAATACAGCGTGGCCAGAGGGTATGGGGTCTTCTATTGCAGCCGGAATGTCTTATCTTACTAAGGGGATGGATACCTGTGCCGTTATTTTGATGCTCTGCGATCAACCCTATGTGGACACAGAAATCATCAACAAATTAGTCATTACTTATCGTTCAACAAACGCACAGCTGATTGCTGCGGATTATGAAAATACGGTAGGTGTGCCCGCACTTTTTGGCAAGCCATTTTATCAGCACTTGCTGGCGCTGACGGGTCAGCAAGGTGCAAAAAGCATACTTCTAGCCCATTCCGCCTCTCTTATAACTGTCTCGGTACCCGAAGCTGCAACTGATATTGATACGCCGGCTGACTATGAAAATATCCAATAAAATCTGCAAGTGTGATTAACCCCGCTAAAAAATGATCAGCCCCCTCTCTCGTAAAAGCCTGACACAAGTTGGTGTGCTAGCGCACAGAGAGCCAAAATCCGCTATGTTAAGCTGCGTTTACTGTTGGAGTCCTTCTCCCTAGCAAACTCAATAAGGGCATTGCAATGGCTTTAAATCCCTGTCGAGTTTTCCAAACATCACAGGAAAATACTCATGACACCCCGTCCCGCTATTTCAACCCATAATCATTTGCTGGCTAGCCTGCCTAGCCATGATAGAAATCGATTGCTTGCAAACTGCGAGCCTATCGAGCTCGCTTTTTCTGAAGTACTGTGCCGCGCCGATGAGCTTATATCGCATGTGTATTTCCCGACCGGAAGTTTTATTTCTGTAGTGACACCTATTGATGGCCGGGCAAATCTGGAAGTGGGGTTGATTGGCAATGAAGGCATGCTCGGGATTACCCTCCTGCTAGGTGTAAATATAGTTCCATTTTATTCTGTGGTTCAGGGGGCCGGATCTGCATTGCGCATGACAACAGCGTTGTTTCTGCGTGAACTGGAACAAAGCCCGGCGCTAGAAACAGTATTGAAGCGCTATCTTTATGTCTCCATGAAGCAGCTTGCACAAACAGCGGCCTGCACTCGTTTTCATTTATTAGAAGCGCGGCTTGCCCGCTGGTTATTGATGACACAAGATCGGGCGCAGTCTGACCATTTGCATGTTACCCATGTTTTTTTGGCCTATATACTCGGTGTAAGGCGTGTTGGCATTACTAAAGCGGCAAACTCATTACTGAAGAAAAATCTCATTAGTTACCAGCGTGGCGATTTGGTCATTCGTGATCGCGTGGGGCTTGAGGCGGCATCGTGTGGTTGTTATAGAGCCGATAAAGAAATCTACGAACGTATTTTGGGTTAAGTAGCCTAACACACTGTTGTTATTTAATATTGTGTGCGTTAGCGAACAGACTTCTTGATGAAAGCCGACAATAATAGCTTAGGGGTTAGGAACCAAGATTATTAATGGATAATTTACCCACTGCATTTTTCCTACACACTACAGAGAAGTGACATGTCTGAAAAAAATAGCTCTACCGTTGGCGTCTTTAACAATCACGAAGATGCCGAAATTGCAGTCAAAGAACTGCAGGCCTCTGGTTATGATATGAAAAAGCTTTCTGTGGTCGGCAAAGATTATCACACCGAAGAACATATTGTCGGGTATTACAATACCGGTGACCGTATGGCGAACTGGGGTAAATACGGTCTGTTTTGGGGCTGGATTTGGGGGCTTCTTTTTGGCTCAGCATTCTTTATTATTCCAGGATTGGGGCCGGTTATGGTCGGTGGCCCCTTGGTAAGCTGGATAATCGGTGCATTGGAAGTGGCATTTGTTACCGGTGGCCTAACCGCCCTTGGCGGCGCACTGGCCAGCATTGGCATTCCTGAAGACAGCGTTATTGAATACGAAACTGCACTAAAAGCCGACAAATTCCTTCTCATTGTGCACGGTTCCAGTGATGAAGTCATTAAAGCCAGAAATATCTTAATGGAAAACAAAGCAGAACAAGCGACTGTTCATCATTAAAAGATGGCTTACTCATTTTACAAGCTAGGTCTATAGGGGATGTACCATGTTAACTTTTAATAACTCACTGCTAGACGAAAAAAAACTCCGCTTCAACTCTAGATCAAGTGGGCAAAAATGGTTTTTCAATGTCATCCGTGCCATTTTAATCGGGACGTTAGTTGTTTATGCTTTTGACTGTGACTCAGCCCAATCAGGTCACAAAAGCAAAAAACACCCTCATAAAAAGGGCAGTGTTTCTAGTAAGGTTGTTCATAAACAAGTTGGTAAGGCTTCTTGGTATGGCACAAAATTTCAAGGTAAAGAAACGGCCAGTGGTGAAACTTTTAACCAGAAAGCACTGACAGCGGCGCATCCCACTTTACCTATGGGTACTAAGGCTGAAGTCACTAACCTTGAAAATGGCAAAAAAGTGGATGTCGAAATTAATGATCGCGGACCCTATACAGGTGGGCGTGCCATCGATTTGTCCAAAGCAGCGGCTAACAAGCTTGACATGAAAAAAGACGGTACCAGCGATGTCAAGATTGAAACCCAGCCCCCTACAAAATAAATAAAAGTCTTATATGATCTTTAACCTGACTTTTGCATTTTATGGCTCCCGATTTTTCCCGGTAAAAGCCAGCAAACCAGTAAGCCCTGAGCATGCGTTCGTTGCCCAACTACAGCAATCTCGTGCAGAGCTGGTGGAAGTTAAGCTGGCTTTGGCAAGCTGTCAACAGCAATTAAGCATTGCGCAACAGCAAATTGATGTGCTTTTAGAAACCAATGCCCGTATTAAACACGAGTCGCTTGGACTTGCAGAAAAGTATGCACAGGCGCTTCATTGCTCACATCACGACGTACTGACAGGGCTGCCTAATCGTAATCTATTACGGGATCGACTTCAGCAAACAATGGCACAATCCGCTAGGCAACAAAAACAGGTGGCGCTGTTGTTTATTGACCTGGACAAATTTAAAAGCATTAATGACACGCTTGGACATGCGGTAGGTGACAAGCTTTTGCAGCAAGTGGCAAAGCGTTTAGTGTCCTGCGTACGTCAGGGCGATACAGTGTGCCGCTATGGCGGTGACGAATTTGTGATTATGCTCACAGAAATTGATACCCAGGAAAGTGCCGCATTGATGACAGCCAAAATCCGTAAACGTCTGTGTGCGTCTTATATTCTGGGTGAGCATGTTGTTACAGTCACTGCCAGTATCGGCATTGCCTTTCATGGCGCAGAGGGGCAAGATTACAGTGATCTGATCAATCAGGCTGATAATGCCATGTATCGTGTTAAAGTAGCTCAACGCACTAATAACAACTCATCATTTTTGTTCTGACGTTTGCTGGAGGTGTCGCAGGGCAAACCATTCATGGTTCGACAAGGCTCTAAGACGAGACAGTTTAAAAAAAGCCGTTCGTGGTGAGCCATTCGACAAGCTCATGAGAGCCTTCTCGAACCATGAACAACAGACCCTTCGACAAGCTCGAACGGATATTCCGCCTCAAATGGGTAGCCTAAAAATGTGTCCGGCAAATCATACTGACTGACTACAGTTAATGGCCGTTGCTAATGGATTTTTGCGATTTAATCATTAAGGATTAATCTACACCTACCCGGGCTTAAAACCGTGCAACTCAATCTGACCTAAGTGCCTATTTTTATCACCTCCCGCCGCATTCTAAAACTGTTTAATTTAACAATTAAACTCTAAAGCAGGTATAGCTAATGACATTCTCAGATAACGCAACACCACAAACGCCAGTTGCGCCCTTAAGCGCAGATGAACTATACCGAATTAACGCCTATTGGCGTGCTTGTAATTACCTCGCTGCCGGTATGATTTATTTACTGGACAACCCGCTTTTAAAAGAACACCTCAAGCCAGAACATATCAAAAATAGGCTGCTAGGACATTGGGGAACTAGCCCTGGCCTAAGCTTTATTTACATTCATATCAACCGGCTTATTAATAAATATGATCTTAATGCGATTTTTATGGCAGGCCCAGGACACGGCGCACCGGGTGTGCTGGCGCCCGTTTATCTTGAAGGGACTTACTCGGAAATTTATTCCAACAAGGGCGAAGATGAAGAAGGCTTATTACAGTTTTTCAAGGAATTCTCATTTCCAGGCGGTATAGGCAGCCACTGCACCCCTGAAACACCCGGCTCTATCCATGAAGGCGGCGAACTGGGTTACAGTCTTTCTCATGCCTACGGCGCTGCATTTGATAACCCCAGCTTACTGGTAACCGTAGTGGTAGGTGATGGTGAGGCAGAAACCGGCCCTTTGGCAACATCCTGGCATTCCAATAAGTTTCTTAATCCGATCACCGATGGCGCGGTATTGCCCATATTGCATCTGAACGGTTACAAGATTAACAATCCCACTGTTTTAGCGCGTATTTCCCACGAAGAACTGGAAAAGCTGTTTCAAGGCTACGGCTATACCCCCTACTTTGTAGAAGGCAGCGATCCTGAAACCATGCACCAGCTGATGGCAGGTGTTTTGGAACACTGTGTCCTTGAAATTCGCCGGTTTCAGGATGAAGCGCGTCGCACCGGTATTGCAACGCGCCCTCGCTGGCCGATGATTATATTACGTAGCCCAAAAGGCTGGACAGGGCCTAAAGAAGTCGATGGCCATAAAGTGGAAGGTTTTTGGCGGGCACATCAAGTGCCGCTGTCTGGTGTTAAAGAAAATCGGGCGCATTTGAAAATCTTGGAAGATTGGCTGCTAAGTTACCGGCCTCACGAATTATTTGATGCCTCAGGAAAATTGAGTCCCGAAATTAGAGTATTAGCGCCCAAAGGTACACGGCGTATGAGTGCCAACCCCCATGCTAACGGCGGCCTGTTACGAAAAGCCTTGCGCATGCCTGATTTCCGGGATTATATGCTGGCACTGGCAAGCCCAGGTAAAACCACCGCAGAAAATACCCGTCCACTGGGTAAATTCCTGCGCGATATTATGGCTGATAATATGAAAAATTTTCGGGTGTTCGGCCCGGATGAAAATGCTTCCAACAAGCTGGATGACATTTATAAGGTCAGTAAAAAAACCTGGCTGGCAGAAATTCTGCCCGAAGATGCCGGCGGCAGCGAACTGTCACTCGATGGCCGCGTGATGGAAATACTGTCTGAACATACCCTGGAAGGCTGGCTGGAGGGCTATTTGTTAACGGGTCGTCATGGCTTTTTTTCTACCTATGAAGCGTTTGTGCATATTATTGATTCGATGTTTAATCAGCATGCCAAATGGCTGGCCATGTCTAAAAAAGTACCGTGGCGGGCGGCGGTCTCATCGCTTAATCTGTTAATTACTTCCACGGTTTGGCGGCAAGATCATAATGGCTTTACTCACCAGGATCCGGGCTTTCTTGACCTGGTGGTCAACAAAAGTCCGTCGGTAACCCGTATCTATCTGCCACCGGATGTGAATTGCTTGCTTTCCATTGCTAACCATTGCCTGAAAAGCACCGACTATATTAATGTTATTGTGTGCGATAAACAGAAGCATCTGCAATATTTGGATATGGATGCGGCGATTAAACACTGCACCAAGGGCATTGGTATCTGGGAGTGGGCTAGCAACGACGAGGGCTACGAGCCGGATTTAGTGATGGCAAGTGCGGGCGATATTCCGACCAAGGAAGCTTTGGCCGCGACAGTATTACTGCGCGAATATTTTCCCCAGCTTAAAATTCGTTTTATTAATGTAGTGGATCTCTACAAGTTGGTGCCCAGCACTGAGCATCCCCACGGTCTTTCAGATTGGGATTTCGACAGCCTGTTTACTTTAAATAAGCCTATTATTTTTAATTTCCATGGCTATCCTTCGTTAATTCACCGGTTGGCTTATCGGCGTAACAATCATCCTAATTTGCATGTGCGCGGTTACAAGGAAAAAGGCAGTATCAATACCCCCCTGGAACTGGCCATTCAAAATGAAATTGACCGTTTCAGTTTAGCCATTGATGCCATCAATCGCATTCCTGCGCTAAGAATTTCTGGTGCGCATGTGAAGCAAAAGCTACGTGACCGGCAGATTGAGTGCTGCAATTATGCTTACGAGTATGGCATCGATAGGCCAGAAGAGGCTGATTGGCAATGGCCTTATTAAACATAAAAGTAACGTTCCTAACTGTTGAAACACTCTAATTGCGAATCTATTCACATTCGTACAGTACATTATTGAGCCAGTGAAGGTCAAAATTGAAACAAGAACATGGGTTATATAATTGTTTTATGTAAATATGCGCGGCTAATTTTAATAAATTGTAAAATAAAAAATTAACAAAATTTATTAATTTTTATCTATTTATAATATATTTTACATATATCTTTACACTAATTTTCTGATGTGTTGTAATCGCGGTTACATTAGCGATTAATTAAAGTTTTCAACCTGCAACACAGCAATCTTACAAAGCCTCCACATAAGCACAGGTAAAGCAGAACGCAGTAAAAGCAAGTTTCAGCCCTATCAGATTTCAAATCTACCTACATAACTGGGATAAGGAAGAGCAGTAGACTTCACTTGTCTCAGCTTAATTGGAAGTTGATTTTAAACAATAAGCATCGGGTATCTTTTCATCTATCAAACATGTCATCAAAAAGCCGTAAGGGTAATACTGGCTTTTTTCACTACATGCGCTACAGCGTAGAACACGTCTTTAAAAACAATGAGTACGCCATAGCAGCTCAAAACGTTCAAGCATAAATAGCACGCCAAAACAGCATAGGTATCTACACACATTTTTAACTTATTTAATTTAAATGAGTTAGGTATTTTTGTGCAAAACAATAACGCATTTTTTCAACAAAAATTTTTTAAAGATAGGTAGACACCTATGCCAATAGGCAAAGGCCTGCCTTTATCTAAAGGATTAAAGGATATCAAATGAACACTCTGAACATGCTGAATACTCTGAGGCCGCGGATTCTCAGTCTTCTTTTTTTCGCCGTAATTAGCGCAGTCCCATTCCACACAGCATTGGCAGCGACCGCGCCGTCACTGGGTACAGCGCAGAGTTTCGCGGTTTTGGGCGGCTCGACGGTAACCAATACCGGCCCAACTATCATCGCAACTGGCGATCTGGGTGTCAGTCCGGGCTCGGCTATTACCGGTTTTCCGCCCGGCACTGTGACTACAGGCACGATACATGCGGGTGATGCGGTGGCAGCTCAGGCGCAAAGTGATAACGCTATTGCTTACAATAATTTGGCGAGCCAGGCGTGTAATACCACTTATGGTATTCCCACCAACATCGGAGGCATGACACTCGTGCCGGGTGTTTATTGTTTTTCCTCCTCAGCTCAATTGACAGGAACGCTCACGCTCGACGCCCAAGGCGACCCCAGTGCAGTCTGGGTATTTAAGGTAGGCAGTACCCTGATCACAGCGGTTAACTCGTCTGTACAAATAATCAATGGCGGCCAGCAATGCAATGTTTTTTGGCAAGTAGGCAGCTCTGCAACTTTAGGTACCGGCACTTCGTTTGTAGGCAATATTCTAGCGCTCGCCAGTATCTCCCTTAATAGCAATACCGACGTATCGGGTAGAGCCCTTGCACGCAATGGGGCTGTTACGATGGATTCCAATGCCGTCTCCATCTCCGTGTGCGCGGTGTCACCAGGAACTTCCATACCGCCTACGCTCGGCAAGGCCTTTAGTCCTGCTACCATCAGTGCGGATGCGACATCAATGCTTACGCTTACCCTAAGTAACCCTGATACGAAAGCGGCCAGCTTGAGCTCCCCACTTACCGATACCCTGCCCACGGGTATGGTAGTCGCCGGTAGCGCCAGCACCAACTGCGGCGGCACAGTGACTGCCACCACGGGCAGCTCAACGGTAACTTTAACCGGTGGCTCGATCCCACCCAACAATGGTTCCTGTACCGTTACCGTTCCGGTGACAGCAGCGAACGGTGGCAACTACATCAACTCGCTAGCTGCCGGAGTATTGAAAACCAGTAATGGCAATAATGCCTTTGCCGCTATTTCCACCTTAACAGTTAATGCCCCGGTGGTGATTCCGCCCTCTCTCGGCAAGGCCTTTAGTCCGGCTACGATTAATGCCGGTGGCACATCAACTCTCACCTTAACTTTAAGCAACTCGGACAATACCGCTGCAACTATGACCGCAGCGCTAACTGATACGTTGCCTAGTGGCCTAACCATTGCAGGTAGTGCGGCCAATACTTGCGGAGGAACAGTGACTGCCCCTATGGGTGGTTCAACGGTAACTTTGACAGGAGGAACAATCCCAGCCAACAGTAACTGTACGGTAAAGGTCAGCGTGACTGCAACGGACGGCGGCAACTACATTAACGCATTGGCTGCCGGTGTCTTACAAACCGGCAATGGCGGTAATGCTGCGCCGGCCATCGCGACTTTAACCGTCAATTCACCTGTAGTGACTACACCCACTCTCAGCAAAGCCTTTAGCCCTGCCACAATGAATACCAATGGTACATCTACACTTACCATTACCTTGACTAACCCTGATGTAACAGCCGCCAGCATTATTGCGCCGCTTACCGACACATTGCCCAATGGCTTGGTGGTCGACGGCAATGCGAGCACTACGTGTGGAGGCTTACTCACCGCTACTGCGGGCGCTTCGACAGTGATCTTGACAGGTGGGTCTATTCCTGCGAACAACGGCTCCTGTGTAATCAACGTGGATGTCACAGCCGCCAACGGAGGCAATTACATCAACTCACTGGCCGCCGGTGCTTTACAGACGAATAACGGCAACAATGCCAATGCCACCATCGCAACTTTAACCGTTAACTCACCTGTGAGCACAAGACCTACGCTCAGTAAAGCCTTTAGCCCTGCTACCATTAATGCAGACGGTACATCGACACTAATTATTACCTTAAGCAATCCTGGTGACACGGCTGCCAGCCTTACCGCGCCGCTCATTGATACATTGCCCAAAGGTATTATGGTAATGGGTTCAGTGCACACCACGTGTAGTAAATTGCCCTTTGCAGCCTCTGCGAGACGCTCAAAAATAACCTTGAAAAACGGCGTGATTCTGGCTAATAGTTTTTGTACAGTAACGGTAAAAGTAACGGCAACTAAAGAAGGCAACTATCTTAACTCGCTGGCTGCCGGTGTCTTGCAGACCAGTAATGGCAGTAATGCTGCTCAAACTATTGCCACCTTAACTGTCAATCCTCCTGTAGGTGTTGCCCCTATGCTCGGCAAGTCTTTCAGTCCGGCCACCATCACCGCAAAAGGCACATCAATTCTCAGCCTGACTTTAAGCAACTCTAGCGCTAGAATCTCTACTCTGAGCGCACCCCTCATTGACATATTACCTAATGGTATGCTGATTGTCGGCGCGGCCAGCAATACATGCGGCGGTACACTTACAGCGACTCCTGGTAGCTCTAAAGTCATCTTGGTAGGTGGATCGATCCCAGCCTATAAATCCTGTGTGGTGACAGTGAAAGTGACTGCCTCTAATGTAGGAAACTATATTAACTCCCTGGCTGCTGGTGCCTTACAAACCAATAATGGCAACAACATCAGCCAGGCTATCTCAACCTTGACCGTTTCCACACCTTCAAATCCATCTACGCCTTCCGCGCCAGTCTCTGTTGCACTCAGCAAAAGCTTCAGTCCAGCCACTATCGAATCCGGTGATAACTCACTGCTTACCATTACCTTAAGCAACGTGGGTGCTAAAGCTGCAAGCCTTACTGCACCTCTTATCGACAACCTGCCAAGTGGCGTATTGGTCGATGGCTATGCCAGCACGACCTGCGGTGGAAAAGTCATGGTTGATGACTGGACCGTGGTATTGAAAAATGGCACGATTCCGGCTCATGGTTCGTGTACGGTATCAGTAAATGTCATTGGACTGGCTGAAGGCTGTTCTTATAACTCCTTGGCAGCGGGTGATTTGCAAACGAATAAAGGCAACAACGCAGGCCCTACTGTCGCAACCTTGACAGTGCTTCCCGCAGCTCACATTGCGCCCAGCCTTGGCAAGGTTTTCAAACCGGCTATTGTCCCTGCTAAGGGTCTGTCAATGCTGAGCATTACCTTAAAGAACCCTAACAGTACATTGGCTAAATTGACTGCCCCCCTTACCGACACTTTCCCCATCGGCATGGTGATATCAGGAAAAGCAGTTACCACTTGCGGTGGAACGTTAACAGCCGCGCCGGGTAGCTCAAAAGTGATCTTAAAGGCCTGCTCTATTCCAGCCAAAAGTAGCTGTACTGTGAAGGTGCAAGTGACTGCAAAATCTAAAGGCAGTTACAAAAACAAGTTGCCTGCTGGAGCTTTAAAAACCAATAAAGGCAACAACGCCGCCTCTGCGAGCGCGACTTTAACGGTTAAAGCACTAGTCGCTAAGTAGGATCAATAAGGTTGATTTAAGCCGTTCGTTTAGCAAAAGCCAAGCGAACAGCTAACTTTCTATAGGCAAACCGCATACTTTTACAGTTAAAATCATGCTTATATCGCTTTATTTTCTCGCAACAAACAATCTAATCTATCCACTATCTCGCACCAATCGGAATCATCTTCTACAGCTTCAATCAAAAACGTAGCCTGCGCTTCGCTCCAAAAAAAAGCCTCAGGTAACGGTGTTGTTTGAGGTAATGGCTTGTGTTTTTCAATAAAAGCCGTCATTTGTCTTTCATCATCATCTAAGCCTAATTGGCAAAATAGCGTTTGCATGGTGTGCATTGAAGTATCCATTTAAATTTCCAAAAATTAACTTATGATTTTTGGCTATCCACTTAACACGCGACAGCTTTAAAAAACCGTTGGTACCCAAAAGGGCATAAAGGCTGAGCCATTCAACAAGCTCATGAGGGCTTTATCAAATCATCACCCACAAGCCCTTTGACAAACTTACGGTGAATGGATGTCGCGCCTTAATTGGCTAGCCTGATTTTTGCTAATTGAGAAAGTAGGGCAGAAGCTTTTATAAAAAACTTCTGCCAGATAGAAAAAACAAGGTGCTTAAACGTTTTACTTAATATTTAAAACGTGACACCTGGCAGGCTTAATCAAGGTATTTTCAAGCTAGGAAAAGATAGGCTTAAATTTTATTTTTTTCGTCTTCCACATTGCCGACAACGCCAGCGGTTGCGATAAAACGTAAGGCATCTTCCACCGACATATCTATGTTTATTATATTTTGCCGCGACATAATGACGGTATTGCCACCCATTTGGTAGCTAAAAGGTAAAAATACGGCAATTTGATCATTGCTGACAAGCGTAGGCAAAACCTCTCCAAAATCAGAAACGGTAATAAAACCTATTTGCTGGCCTTTGCCGTGAGGCACATTAACTAACACCACTTGCTTAAACTTACCTTTTTGTTTGCCAGAGAACAGGGAAATAAAATCGCGGATTGCGCTATAGATGCTTTTAACAACCGGAATCTGATTTACCAACTCCTCAAACTTACGGAACAAATGGCGAAATGGCCTGGATTCCAGAAATACGCCGAAAAAGAATACTACAGCAAGACCTAATACAAATCCTAAACCCTTGGTATACCAGCTTTCGGGCAAGAAAAGTTTAAAAATATTCCCTAAAGCCAGTTCTACCGTGGCTGCCAGCCAAAACAGTAAATACAGGGTAAGCGTTAGCGGAATAATAGCTATCAAACCTTTAAAAAAGGTTTTGGTGATGGGCTTCATTTTAACGGTTAATAATGGATTCATAGCCTAGGTTTTTTCCTAAAAAGAGACGGTGGAGTAGTGATTTCAGCATTAAAAACAAAATACAGCAATGCAGATTGCGTAAAAACAGGCTTTAAACCCTCTAAAACGATCCATTAAAAACCGGACAAATGCAGATTTAGGTCGGGCTGAAGTAACAGCCTAAAGCTTATGGTGGGTTAAGTATCGGATTTGTTATCACCCGCCTAACCTAAATCTGCATTTGTCCCGCTAAACAGTCATCAGTATCTACACAAATTTCAAGCTGAAGTTATTTTTGCTTGTATTCAAATATATACAGATAACAAAAATGAGTCTGTTCGGTTGCGCACATAGAAAAGCATATTCATAAAATAGTCATGTTATTTAGGGTGTTAAAAAACACTTTCCCCTAATGTATGGCATCGCACAGAAAATAAACAATTATTCCCCTACTGTTTTACTCACTTACATCATGACGGCTTTTTAGGCCTGTTTGTAGGTGAGCAAATTAATAAAATTTAAATCACAGAGGTAACGCCCATGGCTAGCATAATAGGTACAAACAAAAATAATATTCTTCAGGGCACTGCTGATAATGACACTATTTTAGGTCTAGGCGGTAACGACATGCTTTACGGCCACGCCGGTAATGACAAGCTATACGGTGGTAGTGGTGCTGATAAGCTTTATGGTGACGCGGGCAGGGATAATCTTTATGGCAATAGCGGCGCGGATGCACTTTATGGCGGCACAGGCAGTGACAATTTATACGGCGGAACCGGTGCCAATACGCTAAGAGGGGGCGGCGGCATAAGCCCCGATAATGTTAATCAGGATACTTATTATTTAGTCAAAGGCCATGCCAATCCCGATACCGTGGTCATTCCTAAAGGAGAAAGTGTTTTTCAGCTTAGCCCGCTCAAAATTCCCATCAATTTTGACAGGATATACGGTTTAGATCGCTTCGATAAGATTGATTTAGACTCTAAGAAAATTATGCCCAACGCCAGTGTAAACCCGGCCGATGCTAATGACACGCCTCATTTTGATGCGTTTAAAATCAAAAATGGCGTCATCACTTTACAGGACAGCCAGCATCATAATGTCAATATCAACACGGTTGCGCTAGCGGGCGAAGCGTACAAATTTATTATAAAAAACTGCCTTCCCATCAACCTGGATAAAGCGGTGGCGCTTCAGGTGAACGTAAGTTACCCACCCGTGGCTTATAACAGCTACAACCTTAATCACAATCCGGCCCATACCGTTGTGTTGGAAGCGCACTCTGATGCAAGTGCCGGTATAACCGCAGTAGATATTATTGGTAATGTCACCGCTACCATCGCCCACCAAATTATTTAGAATAGTTTTACACAATGTGCGACACCGCACCGACTCTAAAAAGCCTTTCCAGTAAACTTTATACCAACTTGCATCATTACCGATTTCGGTAGCTTAGGTTAAAGGCAAGTCAAAAAATAATAAGCGACCACAGATACAGCTATTTTAGGGAGATTGTTTCATGGGTAAATATTTTTTAGGTTGGTTATTGGGCGTACCGGTTATTGTGCTAGTTATTGTTTATTTGATTTTTAACCATTAACGTCCAGTTATTTGAGTCACTCACTAGCTTGCCAGCAGCAGGTTAAAGAGGGCACGTTTTTAAATTAATTATTTTAGAGGAAATTATTATGGAACCCAGAGAAATACACAACAATGTTGATGATACCGTTAGCCGCGTTAGAACCGGTGCGCACGAAGTGGTTGATAAAGTAGCGGATGCAACCACCAATGCTGCCGAAACACTCAGCAGAAAAGGTGAGCAGTTAAAAACGGCAGAACAGCAATTTGTAGATGATTGCCGCGGCTATATTCATGACAACCCCGTCACTGCGCTAGGCATGGCAGTGGGCGCTGGCTTTATCTTAAGTCGTATGTTGAGTATTCGCTAAATTACTCATTAGGTTGCGGATGCAATAACAGGTTTTTACCAAGCAACAATTGATTAATCCCAGTGTTCATCGACAATCTTGTTAGTCGCTTAAAAGCAAGTGCTAATATGCTAATTAAAAGGACAAGCAGGCAATGATGCCACTTAATTACTTTAAAAAACTCACTGTTAGGGGATTATTATGACAACGCGATTTTCATTGATTCTGCTCACTTTTACGAGCAGTTTAATACTGACCACTGGCCTTGTTCAAGCTGAACAGGGTAGCGCAATCTACGTAGCAGAAAACTCGGTTTTGGAAAATACCGAGATGAATGTTCGTGACAAAAATGACACAACATTAACACCAGAAAACCAAAAAGAAACCAAAAGGGATGTTCGGATTACCACTCATATACGCAAAAGAATAATGAGAGACAAGTCTTTTTCGGTCAACGCCCAAAACGTAAAAATAATTACCCGTAGCGGCCAGGTGACTTTGCGAGGCCCTGTCGACAGCAAGGCAGAAAACGTAAAAATTGAAAAAATTGCCAAACGCACACGTGGCGTGGTGCGGGTAGATAACCAACTTGAAATTACTGCGCCTTAACAGCGCACCTTGGAGAATGTCATGAGTAAAGCCGTTTTTTGTATTGCTAAAAATGTTGATCAAGCAGAGATCATTGTAAATAACCTGAAGATAGCGGGGTTTTCAAATAATGATATATCCGTGCTGTTTCCGGACAAATCCACTACCAAGGATTTTGCCCACGAAAAGCACACTAAATCGCCAGAAGGCGCTGCTATTGGTGGTGCGGTAGGCATCAGCACAGGCGCAGTGCTGGGGTGGTTAGCGGGAATTGGCAGCTTGGCGATTCCAGGTGTTGGCCCCTTTATTGCCGCAGGCCCTATTATGGGCGCGTTAGGGGGTGCGGCAGTAGGCGCTGCAACCGGTGGCCTGGCAGGCGCGTTAATTGGTCTGGGTATTCCAGAATATGAAGCTAAACGTTATGAAGGTAAAGTGCATGGCGGCAATGCCTTGATTTCTGTGCATACCACCAGCAGTGAAGGGATTGATCAGGCTAAGAAAATATTTGAAGATGCCCATGCTGAAGATATTTCTTACACCACAGAAACATCGGTGTAATTGAGTTTGCTTGCAAAGCGGCACACTTGTTTGGTTAGCGCATAAATTATTTTATGCGCTATTAAATAAGCAGCCAAGCTCACTAAAATTATCAACACAACAGGCTCAGGCTGAGCCAAAGGAAAAAACCATGACTACTGCCGACCAAATTAAACCTGATATGCCTGTTGTCTGTTCTGAAGACGGACAATTTTCCGTTGTTGATCATATGGAAGGTCAAACGACTATCAAACTGAAAAAAGATAAAGCAGGTCAACATCATTACATCCCTTTAAGCTGGGTAACGTCAACTGAAGACGGCAAAGTTAAAGTGGATCGCCCAGGCGATGAAGCAATGCAAGATTGGTCGACAACTCCACCAATGGGCTAGCTGAATTTGCAAACTTAATTTTCACGGTTGGCTCATTCTTATACTTTAGAAATAAGCCACCCCAAGTTAATCACACAGGGGTTTATTATGGATAATATTAAATTACTCAACAAATTTTTAAAAGATGAATTATCAGCCACAGAAACCTACCAACAGGCCTTAAATAAACTGCGTGACGATGTCGGGCTATCGGTAGCCGAATCTTTAATGCCGCTTTACGAAGCCCATAAAGATTCCGTTTCCAGCTTACAATCCCTTATTCAACGCCTTGGAGGAACGCCTTCTGAAGATTCAGGCAGCTGGGGAACGTGGGCAAAATTAGTGCAAGGTGGGGCTAATTTATTAGGTAAGCAAGCCGCGCTAAAGTCTTTACAAGAAGGCGAAAAAAAGGGCGTTAAGGATTATGAAGACGCGCTTGAAGATGCCGAACTGCATACCGATATCAGTAGCTTAATTAAAACTAAACTCCTGCCTGCACAGCAATCACATCTTCGTATCCTGGATCGGCTTTTAGAAACCGCCGCTTAAATTGCCATACTCACTTAAATTTAATGCAGCGTAAGTTTAATGCAATTACGCTGCATCTGTTGTATTTAACCCATTAATAAAGGCATTGCTTACCTCAGTTTTAGAGGTAACAGGTTTTTAATTTTCAGCGATGCGTAACGCTAAATAAGTTGTTGTGCAAAATAATTGGAGATTCATGATGACCAAAGCAAAAAATTCGCTTACCTTACCCGTTAACGGTAAACCAGAAAAATCACAAGCGCAAGAATCGGCTGTGTCAGTGGGCAATGGAGGTGAGTGGCACCAGATGGGTACGGATGCTCAGCCTGCGTTAACCACTAATCAAGGCTTGCCTATTTCTGACAATCAAAATTCCCTGAAAGCCAACCCCAGAGGTCCGACGCTACTCGAGGATTTTATTTTACGGGAAAAAATCCATCATTTTGATCATGAACGCATTCCGGAACGCATCGTCCATGCCCGCGGCACCGGTGCACACGGTTTTTTTGAGCTTACCGAATCCCTGGAGAAATACACCACAGCCAAAGTATTGACTGAAGTTGGCGAACAAACCCCTCTTTTTACCCGTTTTTCAACCGTCGCAGGCGGTGCAGGGTCAGCGGATACACCGCGCGATGTACGCGGTTTTGCCGTCAAGTTTTACACCAAAGAGGGTAATTGGGATTTAGTCGGTAATAATGTGCCTGTGTTTTTCATCCAGGATGCCATCAAATTTCCTGACCTTGTCCATGCCATCAAAATGGAACCTGATCGCGGGTTTCCGCAAGCGGCTACCGCGCATGATACTTTCTGGGATTTTATATCGCTTACCCCTGAAGCCATGCACATGGTAATGTGGATCATGTCTGACCGTACCTTAGCCCGTTCGCTGCGTATGATTGAAGGTTTTGGGGTGCATAGCTTTCGCTTGGTTAATGCCGCCGGAAAATCTACTTTCGTAAAATTCCATTGGCGACCCAAACTGGGCATGCAATCCACTGTTTGGGATGAGACAGTTAAAATTGCCGGAGCTGACTCGGATTTTCATCGCCGTGATATGTTTGACGCCATCAACGACGGCGATTTTCCGGAATGGGAATTGGCTGTTCAGCTGTTTTCTCAAGAACAAGCAGATGCCCTGCCGTTCGACCATTTGGATGCCACTAAATTAATCCCTGAAGAGCTGATACCCTTGAAAGTGATCGGACGCATGGTGCTTAACCGCTGGCCGGACAACTTTTTTGCCGAAACCGAACAAGTGGCGTTTTGTCCTTCGCATTTGGTACCGGGTATTGATTTCTCCAACGATCCTTTATTGCAAGGACGGCTTTTTTCGTATCTGGATACCCAATTATCGCGTCTAGGTTCGCCCAATTTTCATCAAATACCGGTTAATGCCCCCCAATGCCCCTTCGCCAACAATCAGCGCGACGGCCACATGCAAATGATGCAGCCGACTGGGCGGGTTAATTACGAACCCAATACGCTAGCAGCTAACTCACCCGCCGAGCAACCGGAAACCGGCTTTAAAACGGCGGCGGTAGAAGAAACGGGGGTTAAAGGTCGCATTCGGGCTGAGAGCTTTGCCGACCATTACAGCCAGGCTCGGCAATTTTATATCAGCCAGAGTGTTTACGAACAGGCGCATCTTGCTTCTGCTTTGGTCTTTGAACTGTCCAAAGTTGAGCATCCGCATATCCTCACAGCCATGGTCGGTCATTTGCGCCATATAGAAGAAAACCTTGCCCAGCGCGTGGCGGCAGGGCTTGGCATGGATGATTTGCCGAAAGCTCCACCAGTTGCTGCTCCGGTACAAAAATTAGCACCCTCACCTGCATTACAAATTATCTGCAACATGAAAGATACCTTGCAAGGCCGTATGATCGGTGTGTTGGTTGCAGAAGGTTCGGATATAGCCAGTATTAATGCACTTAAGAATGCCGTTACTGCTGCCGGTGCAAAACTGAAAATAATTGCGGCAAAAATTGGCGAAATAAAATCTGCGGATGGCTCGGGTTTAAAAGTGGATACGCAGTTAGCCGGTACCCCTTCGGTATTATTTGATGCAGTTGCCGTCATTCTTTCTGCTGAAGCCGCCGCAATATTGGCTAAAGAGGGTGCTGCTGTTGATTTTGTACGCGACGCTTTTGGCCATTTGAAAGCCATTGGTGTGGATAAGGGCGGTGAAGCCTTATTAGAAAAAGCCGGTATTGACCCTGATGCAGGCGTCATAGCCATCAGTAGCATAGAGGGCTTTATTAACGCCGCTAAAACACGCCAGTGGAGTCGCGAGGCCAATGTCAGAAAGCTGGCTTGATACGCTTAGCTTTATTGAGCGGGCTTTTTATAAATTACTTTACTGTGGAGATTATCCAATGGCTATTGAGCTTCCCAACTTGCCGTATGCTAAAAATGCGTTAGCGCCCCACATTTCTGAAGAGACTTTAGATTTTCATTATGATAAGCACCATAGAGCCTATGTTACTAATTTAAATAATTTACTGCCCGGCACTGAATTTGAAGCTGCATCTTTGCAAGATATTGTTAAAAAATCTTCAGGGGGTATATTCAATAATGCGGCCCAAGTCTGGAACCACACTTTTTATTGGAACAGCTTGTCTCCACGTGGTGGCGGTGAACCTACCGGGCTATTAGCAGACGCTATTAATAAAAACTTTGGTTCTTTTAATGCGTTTAAAGAAGAATTTACTAAATCTGCTGTGACTACTTTTGGCTCAGGGTGGGCTTGGTTGGTTAAAAATACCGATGGTAGTTTAGCCGTGCTCAGCACCAGTAATGCCGGTTGCCCTTTAACAACCGGTCAAACCCCGTTGTTAACTTGCGATGTCTGGGAGCACGCGTATTACATTGATTACCGTAATGCGCGTCCAAAATATTTAGAAGCCTTTTGGGCATTGGTAAATTGGGAGTTTGCGGCTAAAAACTTTTCTGCTTAATTTTTCTAGTGTTTAACTGCTAGCAGTTAAGCAAGCTTTCATTAGCTTTTAGAAAAATGAAAATAAAAGATGGCAACGCAAACTTTTGGTTTACCTTGTTTCCTGTTGATAATTTCAGGATGAATTCATCAACTTTTTTAATTTTATTGTTAGTTTGCCAAGCTGAGGTTTAGTCATGAAAAATACAATTTTACAAAATATTGCCGCCACAACCTTATTAACTGCCTTAAGTTATGGCAGTGCAGTTTCAGCACATACCGCCAATGGTGCATTGGCGGCAAAAGCTAATGCCGTTGATGTTTATCAGATGCGCTGCTTCAGAAATTCAGCAGGGGCAACCGGAAAATTTGTCACGCGAATAAGAGCAGCAAAAGTGGGTGCTTTAATCAGCGCACAAGCCTATAAAGGCAGGTTAGCTTCTCAAACGACTGATCCCAGAGGCGGCAATGCGCTTTACAGCCCTGTTGGAACAATTGCGAAGGGTGGCGAAGGTCTTTATACCATTTTGGTGGATAAAAGCGGTGTTGGGGCAAATAGTTACGTGCTAATAGCCCATTGTGAAACCGCAAGAGGTGTCCATAGCGGTGAAACTGAGCCCGCGCTGGTACAAAATCAGTAAGCTCAGCGGTCGCTTATTTATAAGTGCCCATTAAAATCAAAAAGCCATCTTAATTAAGTAAGGTGGCTTTTAACACAATTATGGACGTATGACATACAGCCTCCAAACTAAAAGTATTCAATGCCCGTATTGCGGGGAACAAATTGAGGTAATCGTTGATTGCTCAGTGAATAATCAGGAATACGTTGAAGATTGCAGCGTTTGTTGCAAACCAATTATTTTTTCTGTGGCTTCATTTCAAGGTGAGGTAGTCAGCATTGAAGCCCACACAGAAGATGAGTAAGGAAAAGTCACATTTATATAAAGAGACATAACCATGGCAACTGACACTACACCCACCAACGAAAAACCCGTTTGGTTTATCACCGGCTGTTCCACAGGCTTTGGCCGAGAACTGGCTTCATACGTACTTGAACAAGGCTATCGCACGGTTGTGACTGCCCGTAATCCAGATGATATTAAAGACTTGGCACATAAAGGCGATGCCTTGATACTTAAGCTCGATGTGACTGACCATGTTCAAGCTGAAGCGGCCATTATTGCCGCAGAGTATGAGTTTGGCTGCATTGATGTGGTGGTCAACAATGCAGGGATTGGCTATTTTGCAGCCGTTGAAGAAAGCGAAGAAGATGAAGTACGCCGGATGTTTGATATTAACGTATTTGGTCTGGCCAGGATGATTCATGTGGCGCTGCCCGCCATGCGTAAACGCCGAAAAGGATTTATCGTCAACTTTTCTTCTATCGGTGGACTGACTTCATTTCCTTCACTTGGCTACTACAATGCAACCAAATTTGCAGTGGAAGGCTTATCAGAAGCCCTTTGGCAAGAAGTTGAACCTTTAGGCATTAAGGTAATGCTGGTCGAACCCAGTGGCTTCCGTACCGATTGGGCGGGTCGTTCTGCAAACGAAAGTGACCGCCAAATTGAGGATTATGCTAAAACCGCAGGTTTTTGGCGCAAACATATCCGTGCTGTTTCAGGTAAACAAGCCGGCGATCCAAAACGGGCTGTTCAAGCCATTGTGCAAGCGATTGACTCAGGTAATCCGCCTCACCATTTGCTACTTGGCAACGATGCTTTCGATGGGGCGATGGCAAAAATTAATAAGCTTCAGAAAGAATTTTTAGCGTGGGAAACGGTATCTCGAGGTGCCGATTTTCCCAAAAATTAGAATACTCTTCCGACGCTTTAGTCCCCTAGGGCAACCGCATAAATTATTTTTTTAAAGGGTGTGTCCGGTTTAGTGCAGCCACATCACCTGCTAAATAGCTTGGAACACTAACACCTCGCCAGCCCTAACCAACTAGGAGAGGGGATCGTATGCCCTAAGCAAAATGGGTAAACTCGCTGTGGTTATGCTTCAGGGATACTCTAAATTGCTGAGAAAACCTTTAATTGCATTTCAATAAGCGCGGTTATGTGTGCTAACAGACAGAATTACCCTTGATAATTGCTTAATATGAAGTTGTTGGTTAATTAATGACCATCATGAAGTTATTTTCAATTTTTTATCTAGGAGATAAAAATGGCAACTCAAAAAGAAAAAGATCAGGAATCATCACAAAAGAAAACCCCAGCGAAAGATGAGAAAGCCTCTCAAACCAAAACTCCAAAGCAAAACCATGAAAAAGCGGCAGCTCATCATGATCAAGCGGCTAAACATCACAAAGAAGCGGTTAAGCATCACGATTCTGGCGACCATAAAACCGCAGCCCATCATGCACAGATAGCACAGGGGCATACCAACAAAGCTAAAAAACAAGGTGCGAAAGCCACCAAAAAATACGCTGAAACCCACAGCGACCAACAATCTTAATTGCAAAACCAGCCTGTTATTGTGGCGTTTATTACGCTGCAATAGCAGTTTATCTCATTGAAGTTTGTGTAATTAATGGAGCTACCCTCATGATTAGCAGGCTAAGCTATACCGTATTCATATCCTTGACGATTTTTTCGACAGCCTGGGCTCAAGACCCGCCTAATTTCCCGGCACAAGGTAAGCACGATCTTCCGACATTTAGCAGCGTCGATAAAAACAGTGATGGCTTAATAAGCCGCGAGGAAGGCTTTAGCACTGAAGATGTTTCTAAATATTGGGACAAATTGGACACTAGTCTTGACGGCAATTTAGATAAGGCAGAATTTTCCAAGCTGGCAGACGTTGTGCAAACAGAAGAGGCCTTGAAAACCGACCATCCTCAAGAGGTTCAGCAGTACGAAAATGGCCAGTACATTTCCCCTGAAGAACAGATTGAACGCAATAAGCGGGAAAAAAAGTAAATTCTTTTTAACCCTAAGCTCTCAGACTAAGGGGTTAATTTACCGGGTTTAAGATAAGTTAGGCGCTACCCATTCAGCGCAACTTCGCTTTATTCCCTGCAATATACCCCGCTCTGGAAAGGAGAATTTATATCATGTCAGGTACTGTAAAAATCCATCGTGTCCTTAGGACTAAACCGGAAAAAATTTACAAAGCATTCTTGGATGCTGATGCCCTGGCAAAATGGTTGCCTCCCTACGGTTTTACTTGCAAAGTTCACCATATGGATGCGCGAACGGACGGCACATTCAAGATGTCATTCACGAACTTCGCCACAGGAAATGGTCATTCCTTTGGCGGTAACTATCTCGAATTGGTGCCTTTCGAACGCATCAGATATATCGATAGGTTTGATGACCCGAATCTGCCCGGCGAAATGCAGGTTACAGTTATGCTAAAGCAAGTATCCTGCGGCACCGATATCAGCATCATCCAGGAGGGAATACCCACCGCGATTCCGGTCGAAATGTGCTACCTCGGATGGCAAGAGTCCATGGAACAACTTGCCAAGCTTGTTGAACCCGATATTTCGGGCTAACAAAATGCATTTAATCTGAATCGGTCGTAAGTTAATCTTTTGAGTGGTCTTAAATATGGATTTGAAATTAACCAATAAGCTTGCACTGGTAACAGGGAGCACTGCCGGAATAGGATATGCCATTGCTGCTGCACTGGCTACAGAGGGCGCACAAGTCATTGTTAATGGGCGCTCTCAAGCTTCTGTTGATGCTGCCATAGCCGGTCTTAAAGCTAGCGGGAATACTCAGGTTTTCGGGTTCGCGGGCGATTTAAGTACCTCACAGGCTGCACAAGCATTAAACCACGCGTACCCCAATATAGAAATTTTGGTGAATAATCTGGGCATTTTCGAGCCGAAATCTTTTGAAGACATTGCCGACGATGACTGGATGAGGTTTTTTGAAGTCAATGTCATGAGTGGCGTTCGCCTGGCGCGTTTATGCTTGCCCGACATGAAACGCATGAACTGGGGGCGTATTATTTTTATTTCCAGCGAAAGTGGCATTCAGGTTCCCGCCGAGATGATCCATTATGGCGTGACCAAAGCCGCACAAATTGCGCTAGCACGCGGCTTAGCTGAGGCAGTTGCAGGCACTGGCATCACCGTAAACAGTATTCTACCTGGCCCCACTAAATCTCGTGGTGTAGGCGAATTTGTTAATACTCTTGCCAAGGCACAAGGGAAGTCGTTTGATGAATTTGAAAAAGAATTTTTTGAAAAAGTGCGGCCTCGCTTATTAAACGCTTCGCCTCTCCAGAAGAAGTGGCATCGCTGGTGGCTTATATTGCCAGTCCTCTTGCGTCCGCTACCACAGGGGCGGCTCTTCGCGTAGAGGGGGGTGTTATTAAAAGTGCGTTCTAATATCTGCGGCATAACAGATTACCTAGAACTTAAAAGATAGCCCAAAATAACTTGTCCTTGCGGCTTCGATGGCTGTTTTAAACATTTGTGAAGGCGAGCCACTTAGTCTGACTGTAGCCATTGGATATCAGTTATGAAAAATCGTAAAACAACTTTCCGTTTGGAAATTACTAGCGAACTGGTTTTAAAATTTATGATGCTGGCTGCGTTGTGGTGGTTATTTTTTGCCGGTAATAAACCCGTGGTCGATGCGGCTGTTATGGCCGACAAACTTTTCGGCGAACAGCATTCCGGCAATAGCCATCTTAAAAACCAGGAGCATCGCCCATGATTATCAATGAAGTTGTCGAGCTTTCCAGACTCCAATTTGCACTAACGGCGCTATACCATTTTTTATTTGTCCCGTTGACAATAGGACTGGCATTTCTATTAGCCATAATGGAATCGCTTTACCTGATGTCCGATAAAATTGTTTATAAGGATATGACGCGGTTTTGGGGCAAATTATTCGGTATCAATTTTGCTATGGGGGTTACTACCGGTATTACCCTGGAATTTCAGTTTGGTACTAACTGGGCTTACTATTCTCATTATGTAGGCGATGTTTTCGGCGTACCGTTAGCCATTGAAGGCATGTCGGCGTTTTTTCTGGAATCTACTTTTATAGGCCTGTTTTTCTTTGGCTGGGATCGACTTAGCCCGGTAAAACATTTAATGGTGACTTGGTTGCTGGCCTTAGGCACCAGCTTATCATCGTTATGGATATTAATTGCCAATGCCTGGATGAACCATCCTGTGGGGGCGGCGTTTAACTACAACACCATGCGCATGGAGCTGACCAGCTTTACCGATTTGTTCTTTAACCCCGTCGCCCAAGTCAAGTTTGTGCATACCGTAGCCGCAGGTTATGTCACCGGGTCAATGTTCGTTTTGGGCATCAGTGCTTATTATTTATTAAAAAATCGGGATCTCGCGTTTGCCAGACGGTCTTTTAGAATTGCATCAGGCTTTGGATTGGCATCAGTATTATCGGTGATTGTGTTAGGCGATGAGAGCGGCTATACCATAGGCGAAGTGCAAAAAGCCAAACTTGCCACTATTGAAGCAGAATGGCAAACCGAGCTACCGCCCGCCTCGTTTACGCTGTTAGGCTTACCAAACGAAGATACGATGTCCACCGATTATGCGATTAGATTTCCCTGGATATTAGGCCTGATTGCTACCCGCTCAACAGACGAAAAAGTATCGGGTATTAAAGAAATACTTGAAAAAAACCACGAACGTATAAAAAGCGGCATGATTGCCTATGAGAACTTGCAAAAATTACGCTTAAATAAAAACGACATGCCAGCCAAAGCACTGTTTGAGGCTCATAAGGATGACCTAGGCCATGGCCTGCTATTAAAGCGTTTTACCGAAAAGGTAGTCGATGCCACCCCTGCGCAAATTGATGAGGCGACCCGGCATTCCATACCCAGAATAGCCCCCATGTTTTGGAGTTTTCGTATGATGGTGCTGTGCGGTTTTATGATGTTATTTATTTTCACGGCATCTTTTTATTACAACACCAAACGCACCATACATAACCAGCGCTGGCTGTTACGCTTGGCGTTTTACGGTCTGCCATTACCCTGGATTGCCAATGAACTCGGGTGGGTAGTTGCAGAATACGGTCGCCAACCTTGGACAATCGCGGGTATTTTACCTACTTATTTAAGTGCTTCCAGCGTTGAGGTGGGGCAATTATATTTTAGTCTGGCCGGTTTTTTCGTGTTTTATACCGTCCTGTTAGTGATCGAATTATTCTTAATGACTAAATATATCCGTTTAGGCCCCAGTAGTTTACATACGGGCCGTTATCACCTTGAACTCGCTGATGAGGCTATAGATCATGTTTGATTACGAAGTATTACGGGTTATTTGGTGGGGCGTATTGGTGTTTTTAATCTGCGGTTTTGCCGTCATGGACGGGTTTGACCTGGGTATTGGTATGTTGTTGCCATTCTTGGGCAAAACCGATGATGAGCGCCGGGTCTTGCTTAACACCATAGGGCCTACTTTTGAAGGCAACCAAACCTGGATGATTACCTTAGGCGGCATTACGTTTGCAGCCTGGCCATTAGTTTATGCCACCTTGTTTTCGAGTTTATACACGGCCTTGCTTATTTTATTGTTTGGTTTATTTTTACGACCGGTCGGATTTGATTACCGTAGCAAACTGGCTGATACACGCTGGCGCTCGGCCTGGGATTGGGCATTATTTGCAGGCGGTACTTTACCTGCTGTCGTGTTAAGCCTGGTAGCGGGCAACTTATTGCTTGGCTTACCGGTTCAATTTGATAACGATTTACGGTCTAGCTATATCGGAAATTTTTGGGATTTGTTCCAACCCTTTGCCTTACTTTGCGTTGTGGTGGGGGTTGCTTTATGTTGTTTTCACGGGGCAGTTTTTTTGCATTGGCGCACCAAGGCAATCATAGCCAAACGCGCTAGGCGAATTATCTTATGGAGTGGCTTAATATTTTCGGTAAGCTTTATTGCGGCGGGTATTTGGATTAGTTTTGGCGTAGAGGGTTACCGTATTACTTCAGTTATTGATACCACCCAGATTGCCAATCCATTATCAAAAACAGTCGAAAAAGCACCGGGGTTATGGCTCAATAATTACCAAAAATATCCCTGGTTAATGGTATGCCCCTTAATTGCCATTATTGGCTGCTGGCTGGTCCTGTTTTTATCGGTAAAACGCTTTACCGGATCGGCTTTTTTAGTCAGTAGTGTGGTGGTTTTTTATGTGGTGGTGACAACGGCTGCCTCAATGTTTCCTTTTATACTGCCTTCCAGTATTGCTCCCGCCAGCAGTTTAACGGTTTGGGATTCCAGTGGCAGTTATTACGCCTTACACACTTTATTTTATGCCACACTGTTTTTAATGCCTGTCGTTATGGCTTATACGACTTGGGTTTATCGTACTTTACGCGGAAAAATAATTGTCGAAGACATTCAAAAAAATCCGCACACTTTATATTAAGGCAAACGTTATGTGGTATTTCGCTTGGATTTTAGGGGTAGCGCTGGCTTGTGCTTGCGCCATTATTAACGCTTTATGGCTAGAAATTAATGATCACCCGGACAGTTAAAAAAGCTAAGGGGCAATGGGTGGGCATAATAAAGTTCAAGCTTTACTAACAAAATACACGCTCGCACAAGGGTTAATACCATCAACTCGGTGTATATGTTCGATACCGTACAGACTACTGTTGGTTTTATGCGTAAATTAGCGTCAAGGTTTTAAAAACCCCAGTTTTACTTAGAAGTTAAGACTTTTAATCATAATACCAATGAGCTTACTTTTAAGATAATGCACCTTACTGAAGTCAGTTTGGGAATATAAACAACCTTTAAACGCCTTAATGGAGATTTACCCATGAAACTTTTTATCAAATTTTTATCCGCATTTTTTATCATTATGACATTGCTGAGTGCTCAAGGTTGCGGATCAACACACAAACGCGAAGCTACCGGTGAATATGTTGACGACTCTGTCATTACTACAAAAGTTAAAGCCGAGCTTGTTAGAGATCCTAACGTAAGTGCCGCAGAAGTTAACGTGGAAACCTTTAAAGGTGAAGTGCAATTAAGCGGATTTGTAAGTTCTCGTGCCGATATGGATAGAGCCATTGAAATTGCCCGGGGTGTTACCGGTGTCGTTTCTGTTAAAAATAAGATGAACCTTAAATAGGAGAAACCCAATATGAAAACCATAGATGATGCTTCTGATTCTGCACACGATGTGATTGATAAAATCACGGATGCCAGTAATCAAGCCGCTGATGCGGTCACTAAAAAAGGTAAGCAAATTAAAACACTTGAACAACGCCTGGTAAACGATTGCTGCGATTACACCCGTAAAAATCCAGAAATGGCGTTAGCTATGGCAGTAGCCGGTGGTTTTTTGCTAAGTCGCGTGTTGAGCGGTCGTTAGACTCTTGACAGTTATTAACCATAGCCTAGATAAATAGGGCTTATATCTAGAGGGTATATTATGAGACATAGACATAAAGCGGCTCACCTTACTCATAAAACTAGCACTCATGCAACTGCCGGTAGGCGGGTGCATGGTAACGATAATCATGCTGGCAATACCGAGCAAGAATCTACCCATAGCTACTGCGCTTATATCCGTGAAAATCCATTTACGTCAATGGGTATGGCAGTAGCTGGCGGCGTTTTACTGAGTCAGATATTAACCGGTCGTTAATTTGCGATTTTATTAAAATTATAGATCAGTTTAAGTCAGAGGAAATCATCATGGAATTTACAGACAAAGCTGTTGATATGGCAAGTGAAGCAGGTGACAGGGTTGCCAACACCAGCTCTAAAGCCGCTAAAGCATTGCGTAAAAAAGCTAAAAAACTCAAAAAGGCCGAGCAACGTTTAATGAAGAGTTCTAGCGGCTATATAAGCAAAAACCCAGTCACATCAATTGGTATGGCGGTAGTGGCGGGACTTTTATTAAGTCGCCTATTTTAGGCTTCGTTAGCCAATTAAAATCATTACTCACTCTTAATATAAATACTATTTAATACAGGAAATAATCATGGACATTAAAGACAAAGCAGAAGACCTTAGAGATAAAGCCGGCGATTTTGCTGATCAAGCCAGTGATAGAATCACTAAGGCAAGCAGCAAAGCAGGCAAGTATCTTGGGGAGAAAGGCGAACAATTCGTAGATGCCGAACAACGTGTAATGAATGAAACATGCAATTATGTCAGCGAAAATCCGGTAACGTCAATTGCTATGGCAGCGGCGGCTGGTTTCTTAATAAGCCGCATGTTGAGCTTTCGCTAAAGACTTATCCGCTTTAGGCGGGACAAACAAAGTAGGTTGGCCTAAATGAACCTAAAACAATACGCTACCTGCATATTGCCAAGGTTATTATTGTTAACCCAACCTGTGTACTTTTGTTTTTGTCCCGCCTTAAATTGGAAGTCTGTTGAAACCTAAGTATTCACTTCCCCCTTTGAAAAAAGGGGGATTGAATGGCTACGCTAAAAACGTTAAAACTATCAATTCCCGTAATAATACGGTTTAAAGACAGGACATAATGATGGACATTAAAGATAAAGCAGAAGATTTTAGAGACAAAGCCGGCGATTTTGCTGATGAAGCGGGCGATAAAATCGCTAAGGCCAGCAGCAAAGCAGGCAATTACTTGGGTGAAAAAGGTGGACAATTGAGAGACGCTGAACAACGTGTAATGGGCGAAACGTGCAGTTATATTAGCGAAAATCCAGTGAGCTCCATTGCTATTGCAGCCACCGCCGGCTATTTACTAAGCCGTATGTTAAGTGCCCGTTAGACCGTAGAGTAATGAAGCCAAACACCAAAAAGCCTGAGGCGCTTGGACAAACTGCCTCACACGACGATCCCCTTAATGGGGGTGGTGTACTGCAAAATGTCCAGGCACTCTTGGCCGAATTACGTGCATTAGGCCATGGGCATTTACTGCTCGCTGTGCTAGAAGCACAGCGAGCAGTGCAAAGCATAGTCACTATGATTATAGCGGGGGTAATGGTAGCGCTGTTATTGGTAGGTGCTTGGCTGGGTCTTATGGTGGCTGGCGTTTTGGGTCTGGTCGAATATGGCATTATGGCGACGAGTAGCGCCACATTATTAGCCGTAGGCTTTAATTTACTACTCGCTTTAATTCTTTGTGTGGTAATAATGCGCAAAAAACGTTACCTGAAATTTCCATCGACGCTACGTAGCCTTAAACCTATGCCTTTAAAGCCTCAAGATGCGAGAAAGCCATGAAAATATTCAAATCTTTAAGCACTGAAATTAAAAATGCCGAGCGTCAATTATTAGTCCATCAACAAAAGCTGGATGCCTGCACGGTTACCTTGCTTAAAAAGGTGCAACAAAAGCTGCAACAATACGTGGCTACGCCAGGAACGCTGTGGTTAGGCGGTGGCGTTGGATTTATTCTGGGGGAAATCACCAAGCAACCGCCTAAAAGATCATCGGCCACAGCAAGTCATTCACGTAGCCCAGAAGGCTCTCCTTTAAGAAGAGTACTTAATCTGGTGTCCTCGGCGCACAGTCTGTATTCTGCTTTACCTATTGTTTGGATGCTGAAAAATATTTATCAGCCTGGTGGCGCGTCAAATTTATCACCTGATGATGACGTTTAAAACCTATGAAGCGCCACTGTCAACCATTACAAAGTAGGTGTCGTCGCTACGCTAAAACCTTCTAATTCAACAGCAATATTACGATTTGCTGCCGTCAATACAAAGTCGTTAATAGTTTCCATAATGTCATAATCGACGAACTGGGCTTTATAGCCATCAATAATCAACACACTGTTTTTAGGGATTGTATTCAAATGCTTTCTCAGCAGCGCCTTGTTTAAAAACGACACATCTTTATGCAAGCGCAATAAATAATGCGAATTATGCTGGGTGAGGGTTATGGCCGCTTGATAATTGGCTTTTAACACAAAAAAGAAGCCACACGCCATACCAATAACAATGCCTTGCAATAAATCGGTGACCAGAATGGCGATTACGGTGATCGCAAACGGTAAAAACTGGTTCCAGCCTTTGCGGTAAAACTCCATAAATAATTTGGGTTTCGCCAGCTTGTAACCGGTCTGTAAAAGAATAGCCGCCAAACACGCCAGCGGAATAGCATTAAGATGATGTGAGAAAAACAACACGCTCACCAATAACAATAGTCCATGCAAAAAACACGACATTCGGGTTTGGCCACCGGCGTTGATATTGGCTGAACTACGCACAATAACCGCAGTAATCGGCAATCCGCCCATCAAGCCGCTGATAATATTACCCAGACCCTGCGCTTTAAGTTCGCGGTTGGTGGGTGTGGTACGTTTATAAGGATCAAGCTTATCTACTGCTTCAATGCTTAACAGCGTTTCAAGACTGGCAATAATGGCTAATGTAATGGCAATACTGTAGACCTTAATATTGCCCAGATGGCTAAAATCTGGCCACAACAACTGTTCGACAAATGCGGCGGGATTGCCCAATGGGGGTAAGGCGACCAAATGCTTTTCACCAATCACCCAATCCGGTGCAAAGCGCACTGCCAGTAAGTTATAGCTAATCCCCCAAACCACTGCCAGTAAAGCCCCCGGAATGCGTCTTAGCCCGCTAAAGCGTTTTAAATAGGCACTGTCCCAAATAATCAGGATTAACAACGACACGGCACTGACCAGCGTTACACCAGGGGTAATACCCTCCAGGGATTGAAAAAACTCAAAGAAACTGGTTTCGGCGGTTTCTTGCATATAACTTTCATCACCGTCGTAGCTAATATCATAACCGGTAGCATGCGGGGTTTGTTTAATAATCAGGATTAAACCAATGGCCGCTAACATCCCCTTAATGACCGACGCAGGGAAAAAAGCACCGATCACACCGGCTTTTAAAAATCCCAACACGACCTGTAAAACACCTGCCAGCACCAAGCTGACTAAAAAACCATTAAAGCTGCCCAAGGTTTCAATGCCATTCAATACAATCACTGTTAAGCCAGCGGCAGGCCCTGAGACGCTCAGATGAGAACCGCTCATCCAGGACACGACAATTCCGCCAATTAATCCGGCAATAATACCGGAAAATAACGGCGCCCCCGATGCCAGGGCAATACCTAAACACAAGGGTAGCGCTACCAGAAACACGACGATTCCCGCAGGAATATCCTGGCGCAAGTGGGTGAGATAATAATTGATATGTGTTTTCATAATACTTTTAAAGACCGCAATTTTTAATTAAAGATCATCTGTGTATTGATAAATAGTCGGAATGCTAGACGCATCTTCTACCTTAATGAGTTCGGTAATTAAGCCATCTTCCAGGCCATAAACCCAGCCGTGCAGAGTGATTTTTTGACCGTTTTTCCAGGCCGACTGAATGATGGAGGTGTACGCCAATCTTTGTACTTGTTCAATGGTATTAAACTCAATCAGGCGGCTAAGCCTTTTTTCAGGCTCCAAAGCCTCCAGTTCATCCTGATGCAATCGGTAGACGTCTTTAATGTGCATCAGCCATTTATTAGTCACCAGCAGGTTGGATTGTTGGCGTTGCAGTGCCGCTTTAACACCGCCACAGCCATAATGGCCGCAGACAATAATGTGTTTAACGGCGAGTACATTAATGGCATATTGCACCACGCTAAGACAATTAAAATCGGTATTAAGGACCTGGTTGGCAATATTACGGTGCACAAAAATATCTCCAGGGTGCGCATTAACGACCGTTTCGGCAGGCACGCGGCTGTCTGAGCAACCTATCCATAAAAACTTAGGGTATTGTTCTATCGCTAGTTTTTTAAAGAACTCCGGATCTTTTGCGCCCATTTCTTGTGACCAGGCTTTATTTTCTAAAAGAAGCTTTTCCGGTGTGTGCATACGACATCTCTCCCTATAATGAGTGTTAAAACTATGTAAATATACCTAGTAGGTATGGCCATGTGCAAACATAATTCGTAAAACCTGTAAACATTGGCTGTTGGGTTAAATATTTTGGCTCATAAAGCAAATTATGTGCTGACTGGCGAAACAGTGGTTGTTGGGGTTCCTAACGTCAACACCAACCTAACTTTTGTTTGCTTAAATGGGTAGCCATAGTTACAAAGCCCCATCAAAACCAAACTGATCCGGTAACCAGCCATTCTTAACGCAATCACGAAAACACCATGCCGGTACCGTTTCGGTTTTATAGCTCCAAAAAAACCAGCCCAGATAGCTTTCAAAAGTGGCTAATTGGGCAGAGGCATAGGCGCGATACGCCACATTTTTTTGAAACTCACCCATCGTTTCCAGTGCATGGTTAAAAGGCCCGTTAGCCCAAAGCGACACCACTTTTAAATCCATACCCAAACTCCATTCACCCACATAAGTACCGCGTTGCATGTCTTTACCAATGAGCTCTGCTTCGTGCTTCCAGTTTACGATTGTTTGTTTAAGGTGTCCAAAAATATCCAGATCAATTTCTTGCCGAGTGAAACATTGGTAACGATGAATATCGAGCACGGTATTCTCAAATTCTGGCGGCATTAAAAACTCAAGATACTCGGTATAGGGGCGAAAGCCATCACAAAAAATAACCGCCACGTCCTCAGCGGCGCAATGCTTACGGATACGATGGTAGCCATCGGTTGTGTATTGTTTCAGCAGATGGGTATCGATATCCCAACGCGGCTCATTTAACACCTCAATCCCGTGTAATGCACCCTGCCCTTGATAACGCTCAGCCAGCTTTTCCAGCACCCACAATGAATGCTCAATATAACTTTTATCGGTAGGCCAGTCACACACATCCTTAATGCCGCCATTATCAAAGCCATTTTGACAGCCTGGCGCGGCATGTAAATCCAGTATTATCGACAAACCCACCGCTTGTGCCCACTCAAAAGCCTGATCGAGTATATCAATGCCACCCTCAACAAAAGGATAACGTGATTCGCCATACACGCGATGATAGGGGTAATTTGCGCCAAAAATCCAGTGCCCAAGCGGAATGCGCACCGCATTAATACCGATGCTGGCCAGCCAGACGAAATCATCGCGGGTGATAAAGCTTTGCCAGTGCTGCTTTAAGCGTGATTCGGCCTGGGTACCCAGCTCAACACAATAGCTGGTTTCATCGGTTGCCTTCAAGCCTTCGAACAAACTGGGGGTCATCCATTTTTCCAGCACCAGCCAACCGCCAAGATTGACACCACGTAGTTTTTTATCGTGTTTATCCAGTGTGGCATGATCCATGATCTGTTTCCTTCTATTAAGTGACTAAAATATCCGACAGGCTAGATTTTTAATTTGCGCTGATGAAAATCTTCAGCCGTGGGCTGATTGGTAATGTTCATGATAGTGACATCAGGAAGCTCTTTGGCCAATAATTCCAGCATTTGTATTTCGCCATCGGGGGTTAGTGAATCCAGGGCTTCCTGGATAAAAATCCATTTGGGTTTATGCAATAAAACGCGAACCACACCCAAACGTTGTTGTTGTTCACGGGAAAGTAGCTGTTCCCATGATTGCACTTGGTCAAGCTGCTTGGCTAAATCTTTTAGCCCTACTTTTTTCAACAATTTTTCCAAATCAGCCCGTCTGAGTGAAGCTACGGCTTTGGGGTAAAAAATAGCCGTATGCAGCGTACCGCTTGGCAGATAAGGCCGTGGTGGCATAAAAAACAAAGGCTCCTCGGTAGGGATTTCAATATGACCAGAACCCCACGGCCATAAACCAGCAATCGCCTGGAACAATTTTTCACCTGCGCCTGTTTCACCGCAAATCAAAACCCGTTCCCCGGCTTTAATTTCATCATTGATAGTTTCCGAGATGGTTTCATTTTCCAAATTGGCTATAGTGACATCGGTAAACTTCAATAGCGGTTGTTCTGACGTATCTACACAAATTTGGTGCGCAGCAAGTCCTTCTATATCCTGATCCAGCTCATCCAAGGCTTTAACCAGATTGACAACGCGCTCAAACGAAGTGCGCCATTTAGCAATTTCTGCCATATTATTGACCGGCCAAGACAGCGCAGAAACCATGTGCCCAAATGCCTGGACAGATTGCATTAATGTACCCAGCGTTATTGCGCCCGTAATATAACGCGGTGAAGCGGCCAGAATGGGCAGCGCCATTGATATGACCGAATAGCCTGATGTAAATATTTGAATGCGTGTCCACGCCGCTGTTTGTTGCTGATAGGTGGCAATAATAGCTCGAAATGAGTCAATAAAACGCTCTTGTTCGTTGTCCTCGCCATGAATTAAGGCAATCGCCTGGGAATTTTCATGGGCTTTTATCAGTTCATGCCGATAATTAGCTTCTTCGGTTTGCCGCGCATTGGTTGCAACAGTCAGTGGTTTACCCATCCACCAGCCTAATATGGAGGCGAAAAACGAATAAATAATAGCAATCCACACCAAATAGCCCACAATAGGCAGCGAAAATGAGCCTAGATTTAAAACAACGGTACCCGATAATGTCCACAGAATTTTGCTAAAGCTTACCAGCAACAAAACACTGTAAAACAGTGAAAGAGCCAGTGAGACAGCCTCTTCGGTCACTATGCGGATATCTTCTGCAATACGTCCATCAGGATTGTCATGGTCGGATTTTGACATAAAAGTCACCTGATAATGCCGGCCTTTGTGCATCCATCTGGAAATAACTTTTTTGGTAAGCCACGAGCGCCAACTGATAAGCAAACGCCTTTTAACAATGAGATGCGTCGTCGTTATCATGATGTTGGCCAGGAAAATGCCTATTAACAATTCTATCTGGGTAATTAAATCTAACATTGAATGCTTTTCCAGTGCATCAAAAAGATCCTTGTTCCATTGCGCAATGCCAATAGCAATACTAATTTGCATGATGGTCAGCACAATAAGTAATGCTGTATCTTTGCGTATAGCATTTTTATTTTTAGAACTCCAAAACCCTCCGGTTAGCTTTACAAATTGTTTAAAAAATCCCATCTTGGCCTTGCATTGGTTTATCCTTCATTTATTGAAATTGCTAGTGTTGGCTACGTCAACCGTTCATTATCTGATTCTTAGCGCCTATTGTATTATGGCTAGCAATAGCGAGCTGATATAAAGCGTTTTTGCACACAACAAGCCTGTAACAACTGGGACACTATGAAATTAGAGACATCACCCCGAATTCTAAATATAGCGCACCGGGGCGCTAGAGCTTATGCGCCTGAAAACACGCTGGTGGCGTTTGCCAAAGCCAAAACCTTTGGCTGCCAAATGTTCGAGATGGATGTACGTTTGTCAAAAGACGGTGTCGTTATTGTTCATCACGATGAACAGCTGACCCGATGCACGGATGTGGTCAAAAAATTCCCTGGCGGTAATAATTATAAAATTGCAGATTTTACTGTCGAAGAGTTGGGGCGTTTAGATGCTGGCAGCTGGTATATTGCGCAATTGGCGCTTCCCAATACAGAAAGATTGCCGTTTTTATATAGCTTAACCGCTGATGAGATGGCTCAATTTGTCAGCCCCGCAGAGCGTCAGCTTTATGCTTCCGGTGCTGTCAAAATACCCACGCTGATGGAAACCCTAGCGTTGGCTAAAAACATCGACATGAGCGTCAATATAGAACTTAAAGCACTGCGCGATAATAGTGCAAGATTGGTTACTGGTGTACTGGAAGTTGTGGAAGCGCTGAACATGGAAAATAACGTGCTTATTTCTTCTTTTGAGCATGATCTGCTAAGGCAAATACGCCAACAATCAGCTCATATCGCTACAGCGGCGCTCACGGAAATCCCTTTAAAAGCGCCGTTAAGTTATTTACGCCAGCTTAAAGTGAATGCTTACAATTTGGCCTGCTATAAAGACTTAAAGCACAATGATTTCAGTAATAGAGCCAGTCAGCGCTATCTTGCCCATATTGAAAAAATTCGCAAAGCAAATTTTGGTGTCAATATCTGGACATGCAACGACCGCGAAGAACTACGATATTTACTGGCAGCTGGCGTAACCGGTTTGGTATCGGATTACCCTAATCGGGTACGGGAAATAATCGCGGCTTATGATGCAGGCTTCATAAAATCCTGAGAAACTGACCTTAAGAACATGCATGAAATAACGTAACTGCTCGCCCACCCCTATATTTTTTCAGAGATAGCGTAAAAAATTTTGGCAGCTTTTTCCGACAAAAATTTCAATTTATGACCTTTGCCTTATTTTTTGCAGGCAAATGCGGCGCAGCTTGCACAACGCCCAAGAGACATTGGACAGTTACCTGACAGACAACCAGGCAAAGACCGATGAAAACTTTATTTAACCATGATGCGCTTAGTGAAAGTTTTGGCTGACAACAAAATTTTAGCTATGTGCGCTAGCTAACAGACAATAAAAAAATATCACCGTATTCTAAGGCTACAAAACAAAAGCTTCGCCACTATTCCGGTGTACCGATATGAAATGGCATTTGTAACGTGTGTGTTTTGTCACCTATACCTACGGGTAACCTTACTGATTTTCATGAACCTTTGAATGAGAGAAACAAATGAAAAGCCAAATTAAAAGCAATTGGGAACAAATTAAAAATGATGTTAAAGACCAATGGAGCTGGTTTACCCATGATCAACTGGATTTAATTGACGGCAAACAAAATTATTTTATAGGTAAACCCTATAAAAATAGCTATGTGCAGGACAAAGTTGAAGCCGAAAAACGCTTATCCGAATGGCAACAGCTTCAACGTGACAAGCTACGTAATCAAGACAAAAAAATGTTGGGCTAAAAGCAACTTGAGATGGGAAATTGCCTTCTGGCTGTTTTAAGTGGATCAAAAAAGGACTGTAGTAGGTCAAGCGAATGACAAACCCGCCTTAAACAGCCTAGCTCTCCCAAATAATGTAACCCATGAAATAAAAACATGAAAAATTTTAAATTAAGCTCATTTATTTTAGTAATTGGCCTTGTTTTTAGTATGGGCGTAATGGCCGGAACATTATCCAAAAAAACCTATACCCCCCTCATCTACAATGGTTACCTAGCGTTTAGCCCTGAAGCCTTGGATGAGAATGCCGCACACCTGTGCATTAGTGATGCAAAGTCTCGATTCCACCTCTAAGCAACCCGCTAAACACATAAATCTTTCCTGGATATACGAAGGAAAAATCTTTTCGCACGTTTTGCCTTGCTTTTTGTTAGTCAGTGCGTGGATTTTTTTACTATGGGCAACTACTAAGGACACTACAATGAAACCGTCTACAAACCAAAGCGCCACAGCAAATTCAACAACGCTGTCAGATATTAAAACCCTACGCGAACGCGCCCGCATCAATATTGAAGGCGGCGCAGTTACTGAAGGCTATGGCGCCGACCGGGCAGAAGTGATTAGATTGTTGAATGAAGCGCTGGCAACCGAATTGGTGTGCGTATTGCGTTATAAACGCCATTACTTCACTGCAAAAGGCATTCATTCAGAGTCCGTTAAAGCTGAATTTTTGGAACATGCGATTGAAGAAATGGTTCACGCGGACCGTTTGGCCAAACGCATTACGGAATTAGGCGGTGAGCCTAATTTTTCTCCAGAGGGTTTGAGTGAGCGTAGCCATGCCGAATATGTTGAGGGCGATAGTATTAATTCGATGATTAAAGAAAATTTAATTGCCGAACGTATCGCTATTGAAAGTTACCGCGAAATGGTGATGTATTTGGGTGAGCATGATCCTACCACGCAGCGTATGCTGAAAGAAATACTCACTGTTGAGGAAGAGCATGCCGATGATCTTTCTTCGCTGTTAGCCAGCATGGGGTCTGAGCATAGCGAGCAGCACCAAAGGGCTTAGGCCATTTGGCTACCAATTTAAGACGGGGCAGTTTAAAAAATCCGTTCGTATCCAAAGGGCATAAATAGTGAACCATTCGACAAGCTCATGAGATCCTAGTACTCAGTCAATCTTATTTTGTCAGTCAGATATTTTAAAAAACCGTTCGTGGTGAGCTTGTCGAACCATGAACCACAAGTCCTTCGACAG
>NZ_JAYTLQ010000033.1:0-1647 GCF_043729335.1 Crenothrix sp.
AAATACGAAAGAAAAATTGCTTTTCAGCTATGGTCTAAAGAAGACGGGTTGATGTTACGTTCCGATAGTGCGCCAAAGTTTGCTTTTTCTTCCTCAGACCATGGCTTTACCGAAACCAGGATTGATGGTCATGAATGGCATATTTTCAGTATTGCAAACTCAACGGGTGAATATGTTATCCATGTCGGTCAGAAAGAAGAGATTCGGGCTGAATTAGCCGATGAAATATCATCACAACTGGTGACCCAGTTTCTTTTCGGTCTACCCTTTTTAGGTGCAGTCCTCTGGTTTATTGTAGGTCTGTCGCTAAAACCCATCAATAGATTGGAAAAAGCGCTCGCTAAACGTGAAGCCAGCTACCTTAAGCCGCTTTCTATCAAACGGTTGCCCAATGAAATCGTACCGGTGGTTAATGAGATCAATAATCTTTTTGTCCAGCTTGAACGGGCTTTTGAACATGAACGCCGATTTACTGCGGATGCTTCGCATGAATTAAGAACACCTTTGGCCGGATTGCTGACACAGGCCCATGTCGCCTTAAGAACTACCGATGAGGAGGTGCGTAAACAGGCACTTTCCCGCATTAAACAAGGCGTCAATAGAATGTCTTATATGTTGCAGCAATTGCTGACCTTCTCGCGCATTGAATCTAATACGGAGTTTTTAACCAAACAAAATACGATGGTGAGTCGTGAAGTCATACATGTTATTGCCGACCTGGAACCGGAGGCGCATAAAAAACAGATTCTTATAGAGTTTGTTGAAGACAATGCTGTACCGGTCATCGTAAACGGGCCATTGGTTGCTATTTTGATTCGGAATATTATCGATAACGCCATTAAATATACCCCCGTCAAAGGCAATGTATTGATAACAGTGACTGGGCAGGAGAAGTATTTACAACTCTGTGTTGAAGATTCAGGGCCGGGCATAGCCCCCGATCAATATGAAAAATCCCTGGAACGTTTTCATCGCTGTGTTGAAACGGCGAGTGCTGCAAAAGGCACGGGGCTTGGATTTTCCATTGTGAAACGCATTGCCGGCATTCATAACGCCGACCTGATTTTAGGCGTGTCTCAATTTGGCGGGCTGAAGGTGACGGTTTTATTCCCTTTACCAATCAGGCCGGTTGATAAATCGTGGCAAAAGAAATTAAGCTTTTTTCATCTTGGAAAGAGTAGTTGAGTAGCTCACGATTCTAATTTAGTTCATCTCCAGATTGTCCGGCTCTTCGATAACCGGATTGGAAAGAGCAGCAAGCCGGTCGGGGTTTGCAACCCCGACCGGAACGTTTGAAGACCTCAACACAAACAAAACGTGAGTGACGGGGTTGCAAACCCCGTCACGCTTCAGGCTAAGGGTTTTAAAGCATTTTCGTGCTTTTCGTGGACATTAACAGCGGTTAGTTAATAAATCGCCAGATTATCCGGCTCTTCGATAACCGGATTAGACAGTGTGCCTATGCCTTCAATTTCAATTCTGACGGTTTGCCCAGGTTTCATATAGCCGCGTGGCTGCATTTTTACACCGACACCGCTGGGCGTGCCGGTCGTAATAACATCGCCAGGTTCCAGCGTCATTGCTTGCGATAAATAAGCGATCATTTCATAGCAATTAAAAATCATTTGCCGGGTATTGCCATTCTGC
>NZ_JAYTLQ010000034.1:0-71687 GCF_043729335.1 Crenothrix sp.
GCCCTCCGTACTGCCAAACCAGGCAAACAGTTCGTTGCCAATATGGGTACAGTAGCCATTCTTTCCGTTATGCCGTGCCCCCGTGTCGTCCGCATGGACGTACTGCGAAACTGATAGCCCCGCTTCCAGCAGCTGGTCTTTTTCGTCATGGAACACGTCCAGCCCATCGGTGATGAATTGGCTTAACCGGCCACTGGAAATGTCAACGCCCAAATCGTGCAGTTGTTTGAGCAGCAGTGGCCGGGTAACGTGTTGGTGATGGTATTGGTACAGGATAAAGCCAATCAGGTTCTTGCCAAAATGGCAGCCGCACAACCCATACGGCAATAGTTCGGAGGAATACGTCAGCTATTGCGTCAGGCGATAAGCCGTAGCAGCTTAACTTGGAGGCTTGTTCATATTCTTTGAAACTGCCATGTTTGCCACACAACCACAATAACCTGTTTCAGAAAAGCGGTGATTTCCTTTTCCGCAGTGAAACATCTGTCGGAAAACACCATCACTTTTGGTTGTGTAGCCACCATCTTTGGTGATGTGGTTATCCGTTGACTTGTGGTAGGGACAATCGGCTCTTGGGCAAAACAAATTTAACGGGGCGTTCAGTTTAGCAGGTGTAAGATTCATGACATGGTAGCAAAGTTTAGCCGCAGACTATGTCAAAAACACCTAAAAAAGCTACCTGCATTGATTTGCAGGGACTACCTAATGCACACTGTTATGACGTTATTGGAAAACTCAAAATCAAAGCGGTGTATTTATAAACACGGAAGACTAATCCACTACCTACAATAGCCGGGATGAATATGTTAAATACGATTTCTTAAAAAACAATTGACCATAGTAGTCTAAATGCTATATTATAGGCAGCTATTCAAGAGCAACTTGAATTAGATTATCAAGTTTTAGAGCAGCAGATGATAATCGGGGTGTAGCGCAGTTTGGTAGCGCGCCTGCTTTGGGAGCAGGATGTCGGGGGTTCGAATCCCTCCACCCCGACCACATTTTGCGCTTGTAGCTCAACCGGATAGAGCACCAGCCTTCTAAGCTGGGGGTCGCAGGTTCGAGTCCTGCCAAGCGCGCCATTACTTGAAATACCCTTTATGGTGAGCGTAGCTCAGTTGGTAGAGTCCAGGATTGTGATTCCTGTTGTCGCGGGTTCGAGCCCCGTCGTTCACCCCATCAAATACAGCTGTTAACCACATCAACGGCTTTCTTACTGTTTATCTGTTTTGTAAATTCTGAATTTACACTAAATAGTGGTCATTTTGGCATTATTAAAAGAATGCTTTTAGCATCAGAGACAAAATACCCGCCAACATTAAGCCCATCATCCATTTTAGAACCGTTAGATCTGTGTAAATTGGAGACAACTTGTTATCGAATTTATTATCCAAGTACTCCTTGGTGACTAACGCGCCCTGCGCTTCCGCAATTACACGAATAACGGCCTCCGCTTGCTCCTGCTGAAATCCGGCGGCTTTTAGTTTATCAACAAGTTGCAGCGTATCAAAAGTTACAGTAGCCATGAAATTTTCCTATGCAGATGTCCACGCAAAGTCTAACACAGTATTAGTTTTGAAATAAGCCGCTAAAGACCATTGTGCCTTACTGGTTTGCCAAAACGATAATTTTATCCTCCGCAGCAAAATCAATCATTTTAGATTTAAGTGGATTGATGTTAATCCCATAGCACAGTGAAGCATCATTAACCTGATTAAGTAATCGATAGCCGATAGCTGTTTCATTTTTACGGCGTGCAGCTTCCATAACCGTGTAAAAACTGACGCTTTGGCCAGGGCAAATATAATCTTCAACCGGTTTCAAATAAATTTCTGCGCCATCGGCATCAAATAAATCACTGAAAACAGCTGCGAGTTGTTTGTTTTCAGAAATTTGCGTTAACAGTAATCCCACCAATTCATCACTGACAATAAAATCATCGGCTTTGGCTATTTCCGCCAGCGCCTGATTTCTGCTGTCCATCATTTCCGCCACAATACTATAAGATTCACCTTTATTGGTTTCAATGTCGCGCAGGTGCAGCAAAGTTAGCAATGTTTTAGAATCGGCTTCCTGCATGCTTAAGTTGTCGCTGTAACACAGCAATATAATGTGGGCGTAGGAGGTTAGGTTAAGTGACTCAAGAAATACCCGGTCTGTAGTATTGCCCAAAATAAAATTAATACGCAGGTTTTTAAGCTCTGTTATCAGCGTGTTAACTATAGCTTCGGTACTGGCTAATTCTGAAACAATCGTTAATTGTGAATCCGGTGCAGCATAATGATCCATCTCACGCACACTGATTTCGGCTCTGTGATTCCAGCCTAAAATAATGTCGCGTTCTTGGGCTATGGAATGAGGTAACTTGCTGCTAATGGCTGAGATGGCAACATTGGGCGTACCCGATATCTGGATTTTATCGTCATCGGCGGCAATGCAGATCAGCGCGTCATCGAGGTCAATAGTTGTCGCCATATCGGGATTAAGATGTGTTACACCATTTTTTTGCAAACCAATTAACGCCGAATGTGCAAAGCTGGCTAACGCATCGCCATAAGTTTTGCCAACTAACGTGGGTTCCTGTTTGAAATAAATTTCGTCACCGGAAAAATTCAACAGCTCTTTATAGACGCTGCTTAAACCCACTTGTCTGGAGGTTTGCACGGTTATTTTGGCGATTAAATCATCGGGTATCACCAGTTCGATTTCATCTTTGCCTATCATTTTGGCGACAGCAATGTTTCTAGCATCACGCAATTCAGCGACGATATGATATTTTTCCGCGCGGCGATTAGGGTGATTGGTAATGGCCAGAATCATCTTTATAACCTGGGCATCTGGGTCTGCATAGCCTTCTGGGGACAAAATAATAATCGATTTAGTGGATTGCGGGTTGACGACATCCAACGCCGCTAAATCGATAGGGCTACCAGAGCGGCAGATTACTTTAGTGCGGCCGGTATCCGCCACATGGGAACGGATTTCATCTTCCATAACCGTCTTTTCCTGATCGGCCAAGACGACGATACGTGGCTTTTTAACATTGGCATTTGCAATAGCCAACTCGGAAATAATCAGGAATAAGCGTGATGACCAGCCTAAAATCAGGGTATGGTTTTGCTCGCAGACCAGCGAATGACCTTTACGTAATTCTTCCAGTTTACTTTCCAGTCCGGTAGACAAAATACTGATTAAGCTACCGACAATAAACAACCCGGCTAGTGTGATTACCAATCCCCACAAGCGAAATTCCCAGCCGTTACCATTATCATCAGCCGCATCGCCGCCGACTGTGCCCGCATCCAGTGAACGCATGAGGGTTTGCCATGCAGCTTCGGGGAAGGAGTAGGCATCGGCAGTATTATCAGATGCTACAGCATTGTTAGGGAGTGCGTCGTCTGTAGGTATGGTGTTGCTTATAGATTGAGGCGTATCGCTAGCCGGTTGCCAGTTGTTGATGACCAATATCGATGAGGCTATCAATATAATGCATAAGGTAATCAGCGCCAGCCAGCCTATAAGTGAGGCTGTGCCACCTGATAAGCTATTATCAAAGTAATAACGCAGTTTTTGGGAGAGTGTTATTTTGCGCATAAACGCCCTATTGATTAAATGGCCTTGTTAGCGGGTCAATTACATACAGAAGCTAAGCCAACAATGAAGACAAACCGATTTTTCATAACGCGACAGCTTCTTGCAGTACTTGCTGACGTAAGTATTTATTTAATGCCCGTTCGCTGACTATATCAACCTTACGCCCCAGTGTTGTGGATAATTCATCAATAAGCCCCACCTGATCTAATAGTGTTGAACCGGGCAAAAAATCGACTAACAAATCAATGTCACTGTCTTCGTGTTCTTCTCCACGCACTACAGAACCAAATACACGAATGTTGGCTGCATGGTAATGGCGGGCAATCTCTATAATAGAGACTTTTTGTTGCTGTAATATTTCGTATTGTGAAATCAATTGAGCATCTCTGATGGCAATTAAAATATCTTTGTTAATTTTATGTCGCTGGCTTGGTTACGAATGTATTCAATAAAGGTTAAGTGTGAGACCATTTTTATTCTACTTGGTAAGGCGGCAGTGAGTAGTTAAAGGGTCTACTTCAGGATAAAAATAACCGTTCAGATTTTCATTGGGTAGCCTTAGATAATCTGACCCTTCTTTAGGGAGGCTCTAGTAGAGTGTATTCCCCGCCATTAGTTGCCATAGTGTATTCCTCTCCAACTCTCTGCCTTTATGAGTGACTCTTCCGAAAGTGTCATCGATAACACGTTGGTCATCTTTATAAACATGCACATGAATCCCTTTTTCTTGAGGTCGATCTGCAGTCCACAAAACAGCAGGAGTTGAAGACCAGATATCAAAATCGAGTCCTGCATATTCGTCTAGGTTTAGAGCCCGTTGTGGAACTATATAGCTGTTACTATTATTGAATTGGTCATGCAAGGGTTTTAAGGGAGTGGAAACAATCTTCCCATCACTCCATATGCTGTCATTGCCGCAGTTTCCGCAGAAGTGTTTGGCGTGAGGTGTAATGGCAAAGTTGCCCAGATCCAAGTGTGGATAACCACATTTTTTGCAGGTCACGCAGCCCATTGTGCGACCTTCCTCAAGAGATTTAACAAACTCAAATGCCGCCGGGGGCGTGATCTGGATCTGAGTAATCTCGACACTTGAAAAAAGACCAAGACCCTGATTGTACGAACAAACTATGGCATCAAAATCCATATCCAATGATTTCTTGTCTCTAGCAGAAAAACGCTTGTGAACATGAATTTTAGGAGGGCGTGGCTGAATAGGTTTGCTAGACATCGCCGGAGGAAGGGAGCACCAAACACCGATTTGTTCAAAGTCGTTGAAATCAATAACAAGCGGATCCACCACGTAGCTCATGACCATGAGGTGATTGCTGCAGGTAACTTCACCGGATGGTGGGACTGCCGCTAGATCAGCTTTTACACCCCAGTGAATTTGATGTGTCTTGCAGTACCATCGGTTGGCACCGTTTCTGAACTTGCCGCAAGGGACAATATGGCAAGGAAGAACTGCATTATCACCTGCTTTGCTAGCGAAACTGCCGAAGACTTCCTCCGAATGCACGGCGATATTGCCTATAGTACGCCCTGGAGCCCAGCAGATCGCCGATGCAGCTGAGTATTGCTCAAGCACAACTTCAAGTTGACCTTCATTGCAGTGCTTGCGTATGAAGTCTTTTTTGGCCATTCCGGTGCCAGGGTCAGACCATTCACATTCCCAGACTTCCACTTCTCCTGTTTCTGGGTTCAGCTTTCTTGAGTAGAACATTCTCGAATCCTTAATGTGAGCGTAAAGTTATGCTGTTCTTTTTGGCTGACATGACAGAACATTTTTAACCCACTTATTGAAACCGGCTCCCTTCTCATACTGGTAAATGTCGAAGTATTCTGGATACGACTCTTTGAATTTTCCATTAAACTCGACCTCAGAATATTCTCCATCTATAGATCTCAAAACTATTTCGAGCTTCTTGTTGATGTCTTTGACTAAGTGACCTTTTGGCTTTCTGGGCAGTTTGACATTCTCACCGAACGCTTGCAATTTGAGAAATGCCAGCTTTTGAACTGCATGCACCTTGTCGTGAATCATTAAGCGCCAAAGAATATCTGTAGACTGCTGGCATTTGAAATTTCCGAGTCCCTCTACCGCATTTAGGCGATTTTTGTAATTTGTTCGATCAGACGCCTGTTTTTTTAACGTTTCAATGTTCTCTGGTGTGTGATTTTCCATGATTGTCCTTTTGGTGGTGTTGTGGAGCGGCATAACTTAGTATTATTAGGTGGGAATAGCGACGCAAAATATTACGTCGCCACATCGTAACCTAAACCATCAATCCCTCAGCAACTCATTAATGCCGGTTTTACTCCGAGTTTTTTCATCGACTTGCTTGATGATAACTGCACAATACAAGCTGTATTTACCATCCGCTGACGGCAAGTTGCCAGACACCACCACAGAACCTGCTGGAATACGGCCAAAGCTGACTTCGCCAGTCATGCGGTTATAGATTTTAGTGCTTTGGCCGATATATACGCCCATAGAAATCACGCAGCCATCTTCAACAATTACACCTTCAACCACTTCTGAACGCGCACCGATAAAGCAGTTGTCACCAATAATAGTTGGGTTGGCTTGCAAAGGTTCTAGCACACCGCCAATACCTACACCGCCAGATAAATGCACATTTTTACCGATTTGCGCACATGAGCCCACCGTTACCCAGGTATCCACCATGGTGCCGCTATCAACATACGCGCCAATGTTAATGTAAGACGGCATTAAAATCGCCCCAGAAGCGATATAAGAACCACGACGCGCTACGGCATTCGGCACTACGCGCACACCGGCTTTAGCAAAATCTTCTTCTGAATAGTTGGAGAATTTGCATTCTACTTTGTCGTAATAACGGGTATTGCCGCCGTCCATCATGCGGTTTTCGTTGATACGGAATGATAATAACACTGCTTTTTTCAGCCATTGGTGCGTAACCCATTCGCCGTCGATTTTTTCGGCAACGCGGGCAGCACCGCTGTCCAGTAAACCAATCACTTCGTTGACGGCAGCGCGTATTTCAGCAGAAACGTTGGCGGGCGTAATGTCGGTACGTTGTTCAAAAGCGCTTTCTATAATACTTTTCGTGTCGGTCATATTTTTTTATTTTAAGGTGGTAAGGAAGTTGTGAATTCGGTTGGCGGCTTTGATGCATTCGCTTAACGGTGCAACCAGGGCAATTCTGACATGGTTTGCGCCGGGATTGATACCCTCAAACGGGCGGGATAAATAACTGCCCGGTAATACGGTAATATTTTCTTGCGCGAACAGTTGCTGGGCAAAGTCGGTATCGCTAATAGGCGTTTTTAGCCAGACATAGAAGCTTGCGGGTGGCTTGTGTATCTCGCAGATATTTTCAAGAATGCTGATGAAAGCGGTAAATTTTTCACGGTATAAGTCCCGATTTTCTTGTACATGGGTTTCATCCCCCCAGGCCTTAATACTGGCATATTGCGTGGGTAAAGGCATAGCGCAGCCTTGATAGGTGCGGTACTGAAAATACGCTTTTAAGATGTCTGCATCCCCCGCGACAAACCCCGAACGCAAGCCAGGGACGTTAGAGCGTTTGGATAAGCTATGAAACACTACGCAGCGTTTGAAATCGGTATTGCCCATAGCATAAGCACTTTGCAGCAAGCCAATAGGTGGATTGTTTTCGTCATCATACAGTTCGCTGTAGCATTCATCGGATGCAATAATAAAATCATATTTTTCCGCCAAACCTATCAGTTTCTCCTGTTCGCTTTGGCTGATGACAGCGCCACTGGGATTGCCCGGCGAGCAGATATAAATCAGTTGGCAGCGTTGCCAGATATGTTCAGGAACGCTATCAAAATCCGGTAAATAACCGGAATCTTCCAGGGTATTTAAAAAATACGGCTCAGCACCGGCCAGTAACGTCGCACCTTCATAAATCTGGTAGAAGGGGTTAGGCATGATGACTACCGGTTTGTCGGTCGGGTCAACAATACACTGGGCGAAAGAAAACAATGCCTCACGCGTTCCGCTGACTGGCAGGATATGTGTGTCGCTGTCGATAAATTCAGCAGGAATCTTGAAGCGGATACTTAACCAATCGGCAATGCTAGCGCGTAGTTCCGGTATGCCCTTCGTGGTTGGGTAAATTCCCAGGCCTTGGCTGTGCTGTGCCAAAGCGGCTTTAATAAAATCCGGTGTCGGATGCGTGGGTTCGCCTATGGATAATGCGATGTGGGTTTTATCAGCGGGTGGTGTTATACCGTGCTTAAGCTGCGCCAGCTTTTCAAAGGGATAGGGGTGTAAATGCGTTAGATTAGGTGTCATGCGTTATGAACATCTCGGTTGCTTGCCCATCGCCTGTGCTTGCTGAAAAAAACTCATCGCTTGTGGCATGTGCTGCTCTAAATCTTGAATACGAGTCGCGTGCGAGGGATGGGTCGACATAAATTCTGAAGGCTGATTCCCTTGCGATGCCTGTTCCATACGCTGCCATAAGCCAATACTTTCACGCGGATCAAATCCGGCTTTGGCCATCAGGTCAATGCCAATAATATCCGCTTCACTTTCTTGCGTACGGCCATAGGGCATGAGTACGCCATATTGTGCGCCAACACCCAACAGACCAAAGCCTAATTGACCTAAGGCACTGGTCGGTGCGCCTGCGATGGCTTGTACCACGGATAAGCCTTGGCTCATGGCCATTTCTTGAGACGCGCGTTCATTACTGTGTTTTGCCATAACGTGGCCAATTTCATGGCCAATCACCGCAGCCAGTTGATCTTGATTGGCGACCAGTGTCAGTAGGCCGGTATGAACGCCTATTTTGTTGCCGGGCAAGGCAAACGCATTGGGTGATTTATCGTTGAAAACCACCACTTCCCATTGGCCTGCGCCTAACTCGCGGGTAATAGCTTGGGCGACACATTGGGTTAAGTGGTTGTATTTGGCATTATTGCTGACTGGCTTGTCTTTTTTCAAGGTTTCGAAAGCTTGCAGCCCCATGTTATCAATTTGTGTTTCAGGCATCATGATAAACTGGCTTCTACCGGTAGGGCTGGTAACGCAAGCACTCAGCAATAAAGCCGATAACAGTACAGACATTTTTTGTTTGAACATAATCGTGGCCGCTAGTGGTTATTAATAGCCGCCATTTTAGCGCAACTTTATTAGCTTGGAATTAAAATTGTTGGGCTTTTTTCAGGGCGTATGGATTTGACTGTGAAACCAATGGGGGTTTTTGGGTAAGGTGATTTATGATGTAGCATTAAATTAGCAATTATGGCAAATAGACCTGCGATACTATGCCTTCCTGTATTGCTTTTTTGCAAAAACCTTCATCAAATGTGTAAAACAGCATAGTGGGCGTATTTGCTAGGTGCAAGGCATCAGCGAAATCAGCCCCTAAGCGATAGTAGCAGATTGCATTCATTAACGCTGTTTCATCCTCACAAATAATTTGCATTTTTTGCAACAAAATCCCAAAAAAATCAGCGATTTCAACAGATGTTCGTTTATAACGGGAGCGTAAAACCCATTCCGTTTCAAGCTGAACGGTACGACTTATAAAAAGTTGATGCTGTTGTATCAGTGACAGAACTTTTTGATATTGCAGTTCGTCGTCGCGCATAGCGAGGCGTATGATAATATTCGTGTCAACGGCAACAATTGAGCTCATTCTTGGGTTAAATGAACAGGCTTGCAAAGCTGTTCTGTGGATAAGACGATGGTATTGTTTTTAAAAAAACCACCTAAATCAGAAATATCATCACTTTTTGGATAGTGTGTTGGACGCAAAACTACGGTGTCACCAATACGCAACATTTCCACTTCGGAATGGCCTTTCCAGGTATTAATCTGTAGTATTTCTAGCGGTAAGGTGATTTGACCTTGCGGGGAAATGGATAAGGTTGTCATTATTACCCTTAAAAATTAAATGGGAAATCATCCATAAACAAGTCATCGTAATTGTTTTGGTAAGTGTCTTTTGGGATTTTATATTTTTTCAACCAGGCTTTAAACGCGTCGGGCTGTTCAAATAAAGCCAGCTCTTTTTTTATGGCTTTTATGTCTTTTTGCACATCACGCATGTCATTTGCTAATTTTAACAGCAATTGCGCGGGTGAAATTTTGCCATAAAAGGGCATGCTGCATTGTAACCTCGAAATTTCTTCAATTTGGTAAATTTCTTGGGTTAATTCAGATAACTGGTCTTTGAGTATCTTATTGAAATATTTTAAGCGGCTGTCAGCCATTTGGCTTAGTTGCGTGGCATCAATTTGTTCGACCTCTAATTGCAATTCCAGCAGCTGCAATAAATCTTTTTTGCCGTAAGCAATATTAACGCGCTGCATCAATTCAGTTTTGCGTAGGCGTTCTTGTTCATCCGGTTCACGATCAGGGTGTAATACCGCCACTAATTTGCGATATACCTCTTGCACGGATTTGCTGGCTTGTGCCTCTTCTTCTTGCAGACGTGCTTCCCTGGCCAGTTGGGTTTTAGTCTTTTTTCGCTCTATTTTCGGTTCAGCTTGGGCTTCTTGATGTTCACGCATTTTTTCGTGCAAGTGTGCCTGAAAATTCTCCGGCGAACTAAGGTCAATATCATCACCTAAATCGATGTTAAACATATTTTTGGCCATGTTTCTCATCATTTCGCCAAGCACTTCTTTATTTTCTTCGGTGGCGGTATCGTAATCTTCATCGCTGTATTTATTGAACAAAGATTTCACTGCATCGGTGTTCATTTCAACAATCAATTGGCCGCATACCTCAGCAATGAGATGTTTTATCTTGGCCTTGTCGGTTTTTTTAATCGACGCATCATCGTAATACCGATCTAAACGTTGTGCCCATTCAAATTGATGCTGATACAGGGTATCGACCAGCGGATTGAATTCCTGCTCAGATTTTTGACGGTACACGGGCAGGGCTTCTTTCCAGGCCAATAAAGATTTTTTTTGCTGGTCAATTTTTTTGCTCAGGGTATTAAACAGTTTTTGTGCGGCTGATAAGGTTTTATCCTGCGCTTTTGGCGCAATGTGGACTATCTTGTTGGCTAGTGTCATGTTGTCGGTGTTGGTAATGATCGAATAAGGTATGTGTTAAAAGAGTCTAGTACTCAGTCAATCTTATTTTGTCAGTCAGATATTTTAAAAAACCGTTCGTGGTGAGCTTGTCGAACCATGAACTACAAGTCCTTCGACAGGCTCAGGACGAACGGAGTATTTTATAGTACTCGACATTATAAAGCTGACTAAGTACTAGACTATTATTAACCTATCCACTCGATAATTTAATTCCGCTACCACCGATTGGAAAATGTGTATGAAAATGCCAAAAAACCCTGCTCGAAGCCCGATTTTACTGTTTACCTTAATTACCGCAATGGGTATTAGCGGATGCGCGACTAAAAAAGTAGCCACAAATCCGGATGATCCCATGGAATCATGGAACCGCAGTACCTTTTCCTTCAATAACGATGTAGACAAGGCGGTGCTAAAACCGATGGCCAAAGGTTATCAAGAGGTGGCGCCAACTCCAGTTAACAAAGGTGTCACTAATTTCTTCAGCAATATTAATGATGTAGGCGTCTCAGTTAATGATTTATTGCAGCTTAAGTTTATCCAAAGTGGCATGGATGTGAGTCGTTTTGTGATTAACTCCACCGTTGGCCTAGCGGGTATTTTTGATGTCGCCTCAAAACTTAACTTGCCTAAACATAACGAAGATTTTGGCCAAACCTTAGGTTTTTGGGGCGTACCTTCAGGTTCTTACACGGTATTACCGCTTTTGGGTGCCAGTTCGCCTCGGGACGCGGTGGGTCTAGTGGGTGATGCGCTGCTAAATCCGCTTACTTACGTTTCGCTGTTTGGTGGCGTGGCCGCCAATGCCGCAACCACCGGCTCAACCGTATTAGATGTTACCGACACCCGATCTGATGTGATGTCGACGGAAAAAATTGTTGATGAAGGCGCAGTGGATCGCTACGACTTTATTAAAAATGCCTACCAGCAACACCGCGAATATCTGATTCATGATGGCAATCCGCCTGAAGATAGCGATGATTTGCTATCAGAAGACCCCAGCACTTCCCCTTCTGGTATTGATCAAAATACTGCCGCTGCCCAAATAGGTAATTCGGGTAATGGCATTTTAACTAACATTGGCGGCAGCGTTCCTGTAATCAACAATTCTAAAACACTAGAGCCGGTAGAAAATGGTCCGGTTCCCATTATCGATAACTCCAAACATTTTCTAGAATTGTCTGCTCCGGATTAATGATTATGCCCAAAGCACCTTACCCTGATAATTGGTATGAAATTGATACGACGCTCTATAATCGATCGGTAAAAATTTTTAGCGCCGTCAAAAAAATGCTCGGCGTTAAAATGATGCTGCATGGCGATGCGCAGGTACAAGAAGGCGATATTTTTTTATTCAATCATTTTGCCCGCTTTGAAACCTTTATTCCGCAATTTTTAATTTTTGAGCAAACGGGTGCCTACAGTTGCGCGATTGCTTCCAGCGAATTTTTTAAGGGCGATACCTTACTGGCCAATTATTTGCAAAAAGTGGGGGCAATTCCACACGATCACCCGCGCATTTTTAGCCTTTTGGCGGCACAAATACTGCGCGGACATAAGGTTATTATTTTTCCGGAAGGCGGGATGGTCAAAGACCATCGAGTACTCGACCATCAAGGCGAGTACAATATTTATTCGCGTATTACTGGCGAAAGACGTAAACAGCACACCGGTGCTGCGGTATTGGCAGAAGGGCTTGAACTCTTTAAAACGGTGATCCGTCATGCTTATACCACTAAAAATCACGCCCAACTTGTGTACTGGAAAGAGCACCTGCAACTCGATAGCTTAGATCAGCTACTAGTAGGCGCTTTAAAACCTACCCGTATTATCCCCGCCAATATTACCTTTTACCCCATCCGAAGTTCAGCAAACTGGTTGTCTAATGGTGTTGAATTATTTACTGACAATTTAAGTTTCAGACAAACCGAAGAATTATTGGTCGAAGGCAATATTCTCCTCAAAAATACCGATATGGATATTCGCATGGGAAAGGCTATCGATCCCTACGCTTATTCACCTTGGTGGGCACGTTATATTTTAAAAAACATAGCGTCCGAGTTTAATAACCTCGATGATGTATTTGCCGTTAATTCCGCCCCTAAAAACCTTAAGCAGCGCCTGCTATCGAGCTATCTTAAAAAAAGTGCCAATGCCACCCGCAATGAGTACATGAAAGCTATTTATGACAACGTCACTATCAACCTGAGCCATCTTGCGGCTACCCTGATTATGGTTTGTGTCGAAAAGGGCCGTATGTCTATTCCGCGCCAAGATTTTTTTACCTCCCTGTACGTGGCGGTTAAACACTTACAGCACAATACCAGTGTTCATTTGCATCGAAGCCTGCTTAACCCATTGGACTACAGCGATTTAATGGCCGGAACCAGCAAACGCTTTCAGCAATTTATTCATGTTGCCGCTAGTAGCCAATTGCTTATTGAGCATGAAGACGGTTACGAATTCTTACCCAAACTGTTAAAAGAACAAGATTTTGACAGCATTCGCCTGGAAAATATCATTGCCGTTTACGACAACGAAGTAGAGCCGATTACCGCCATTCGCGATGTTATCGTCAATGCACTGGAGAATTGTAAAACCTTTGATAAAAAACAACTGGCGGCCTGGTATTTTGAAGATGAATGCCGTGATTTAAGTTGGGAAACCCGGGCTTATAATAAAAGCAAGTACGATGACATCAATAGCCAGGAAACTGCCGAAGCCGATGCAACGCCTTTTTTACTGACCTCTGAGAACAGCAATGGCCTGGGCGTATTGCTGATTCATGGTTTACTGGCTAGCCCTGCGGAATTGAGAGATTATGGCAATTATCTTGCACAGCAAGGTTATACGGTTATGGGCGTGCGCCTAAAGGGCCATGGCTCTTCGCCTTATGCCCTGCGCAAACAAACTTGGGAAGATTGGTATGCCTCTGTCTTAAGAAGCTTTACTATTTTAACCGCGCATTGCCCACATATTTTCGTCAGCGGATTTTCAACAGGCGGTGCATTGGCACTTAAACTGGCCTCTGAAAGACACCCAGAAATTATCGGGGTATGCGCCACTGCCGTGCCCATCAAATTTGTTAATCCAGCCTTTATGCTGGTGCCGTTATTACACAGTGCCAACCGACTGATAGATTGGTTTTCATCTTATGAAGGCATCAAACCTTTTATCGAAAATGATTCCGAACATCCGCTGGTCAATTACCATCATGTCCCGGTCAAAAGCTTGTATGAATTACGTCGGCTGATTGAGGCCACCACTGAATTCTTACCCCGAATTAACATACCGGTCCTGATTGTTCAGGCCGATAATGACCCAGTTGTCTCACCTAAAAGTGCCCATGACATTATGGCAAAACTCACTACGCCGGAAAAACAACTGGTCATCATTAACGCCAATCATCACGGCATTTTGATGGAAAATATCGGCGGAACCTGGGAAACCATACATGACTTTATGTGTCGCTGCCAACCGGTTAAAACTTGTCTATCCGCTTTTGTCGATTAAGCCACGCTGCACGTAACCGATAATAACCATGTAGCAACCTGATACCAGCAAGCTTAATGTACGGCAGGGCCGTTTTTATCGCTATTTCGCTAACGCGATGTAGTTTAACGACACTCAAGTAAACCGTTTTTAACGCACGTTGCCCCAACGCTTTAAACCTAGCCCAATTCACAGGCCTATCCTGGACTTTACCGCGCCGATGTAACCAGCGCAGCACGCCACTGACATATAAAAAGCACACTCCAAACCCTGACAAAAACCAGATAAAACGCCCCTTAGCGCCTAATGCTTCACCGGTATGCACCGGCCAAATCCACGTTAAAGCGGTTTCGCCTGTACTAAATCGAAACGGATCACGCACTTCTCGGGCCTGCCCACTCCAGCGATCTACCCACACCGTAGTAAACGGATGTCGCTCATTAATCTCGCCTGCTTGCCGTAAATTAATCCGATAAATACCACTATTGCCCGCCGGTGTAGTAATACGTCTTAACTTGCCTCTGGGAAACGCACCCCGGGCAATAAACTCAGCGGATTCCAAACCGGTAGGATGATCATTAGGGTTTGCCGTGCTTTCAATGGTACGTCCGGTTTCGCCATGCGCCATGCCCGACGAACCCACCACCGTTTCTAATAGCTTAGGGTAACTGAGCATAAAACCGGTGATGGCCAATAATAACAACCCGGGCGCTACAAAAATCCCCGTAACCCGATGCACATCAAATAAAAGCCTTATGATACCGTTGCGATAATTAATTTTTAACGCCGAAACAATATTTCCTAAACCCGGCCACCATAAATACACGCCGCTGCACACAGAAATACTCAATAATGCGCCTAAAATTCCCACGGTATTCCAGCCAAAGCGGTTCATTAATAACTGGGTGTGTAAATCCAGCAGCCACGTGGTTACGGTTTGTCCCCAAAAGCGACTGGCAACCACTTCTGCGGTATATGGATTTACTGACACCATCAACGGCGCATATAATTCAAAAAAGGTTTCTGTGGGCTTATCGTACCAGGCGGTCATCATGCTATGCGGCGATTGTGGCATCTCTAATGTCCAAGAACCGTAGCGCTTAGGATGGGCACTGCGCACTGCGGACATAATATGATCGAGTGACTGCCATTCACCCTGCGGGTTATTAATGACCAATTGCGGATTAAGGAATTCGTCTATGTCTTCCCGGTACACACTGATACTCCCGGTCAGACCCACCAGTACAAAAAACAACCCGGCAATTAACGCCAGCCACAAATGAACTTTTAAGCACATTAACCGCAGTGATAAACCTTGAAAAAAACTTCGCATAACCCTGTTTTAGATTAAAATAAATATTATCCCATACTCATCATGAATTGGATCAATCGTTCGGCTAGAACCACAAAACTAAAAACCAGCAAATGTCACTATGTCTCCCACATTAACAACCACTGACCACAGCCGCGATATTGCCGGGTTAAAATATATTTATCCGGTTATATCAAGACGTGCAGGCGGTTTATCGATAGGGGTTAATTTCAATACCAACAATGCCTGTAACTGGCGCTGTGTATACTGTCAAGTGCCGGAACTTACCATCGGCACGGCACCAGACCTAGATTTTAAGCTGCTGGAAGACGAGTTGCGCTTTTTTCTTACTAACGTTTTGCACGGTGATTTTTACCAGCGTTTTAACATTGCTGAAAACCAGCGCGTGATCAAAGATATTGCCATTTCCGGCAATGGCGAACCCACTACTTTACAAGATTTCGCTAAAGCGGTAGAGCTCATTGGTAAAATAGCAACGGAAATGGGGGTATTCCCCCAAAGCCATTTTGTGTTGATCACCAACGGCAGCTTAGTGCATTTGCCTAGAGTTCAACATGGCTTGCAAGCTTTAAAAAACTACGGCGGGGAAGTGTGGTTTAAACTGGACAGCGCTACTGATCAAGGCCGCGCACTAATCAACAATTGCGCACAAAGCGCCGAAACCAGTTTAAAAAACTTAACGCTATCAGCCAGTCTTTGCCCTACAAAACTGCAAACCTGTTTATTTAATTACAACGAAGCGGGGTTTTCTGCCGTCGAACAAGAGGCATTGCTAAGCTTGCTACAGATCATTAAAAATGACACGCCAGTAACAACAGTGATGCTATACACATTAGCTAGGGCTTCTTTACAGCCAGAAGCGAATCTCCTAAAAAAATTATCTTTGGATGAATTAAGCGTCTTTGCTGCAAAAATCAAAGCATTAGGCTTTCATGTGGGCATTAATGCCTGAAAAGGTAGACCCTGCACTAAATTAACACTTGTTGTCATACTAAACTTACCTTTATAATGCCAGGTTCAGCTATGTGCGAATGTGGCGGAATTGGTAGACGCGCTGGATTTAGGTTCCAGTAGGTAACCCTGCGAGAGTTCGAGTCTCTCCATTCGCACCACTTAATTACTAAAATTAGCTACACTTTTAAGTTAGCTAAGTTTTCAGGTCTTTTGAGCCGCCATCGGTACTCCATAAAATTCATCGTAACTTATTTGAGGTAAAGAAATGCAAGTTTCTGTCGAAAAGACATCAGAATTAAGCATAAAAATGACTGTCACTGTGCCTGCAACCGTTGTCCAGCAAAAAATGGCAGCACGCTTGCAATCACTAGCAAGCAAAGTCAAAGTTGATGGTTTTCGTCCCGGTAAAGTTCCTGCTCAAGTTGTCAAAAAGCTTTATGGCGATAAAATTCGCGCTGAAATCAGTGAAGAGCTGTTTAAAAGCACTTATCCTGAAGCCTTAGCCAAAGAAGCGATAAGGCCCGTTGACTACCCGCTGATTGAATTTTTGAATGACCCAGAAGGCATAACTTACACCGCATCAGTGGAAGTCTACCCAGAAATAATCTTAGACGCGCTAGATCAAATGGAGGTTATTCGTCCGGTAGCGACAGTACAAGACAGCGATGTTGACACCATGATCGAAAAACTAAGAATCATGCGTCAAACCCTGCAATTAACCGACCGTCCTGCACAAGAAGGCGACCGTGTTAGCATCAGTTTTTCAGCGACCTGTGACGACAATGGCTTGAGTACGGGCAGAATTGACAAGGATGAAAAAGGTAATGACTTCGGCGTCTTTATCGGCGCAAAGCAAATGATCCCAGGCTTTGAAGATAACTTAATCGGCCTTAAAACAGGTGATAATAAAACTTTTCCATTAGTTTTTCCTGAAAACTACAACAACGCTGATTTTGCAGGTAAAGCGGCTCAATTTGAAGTCGATGTCATCAAGGTCGAAGAACCTTCCCCGCTGCCCGAAATTGATGATGAATTCGTTAAGGCTTACGGCCTTGAAGGCAGCACTGTAGATTCTTTTCGTGAAGATGTTAAAGCCACGATGGAAAGAGAACTGGAACAAGCTTTAAATGAACAATTTAAAGCCGCCGTGTTAGGAAGCGTTTATAAAACAGTTCCCTTGCCATTGCCCAACGTGTTAATTGAACAAGAAATTGAAAACCTGGCTAAACCTTATCTGGATAATGCCAAGAAACAAAAGCTCAACATGGAAGAGTTTAAACTTCCACGTGATATATTTGAAGAAACTGCCAGAACACGCGTTACCTTATCGCTGATTTTACGTGAAATCATTGAAAAGCAAAACATACAACTTGACGACACCAAAGTACGTACAGTTGTGGAAAGAATGGCGCAAAGCTTTGAAAGACCTGAAGAAGTCGTTGAATACTATTACGCAGATGAAAAGCGTTTGAACGACATTCGCCAAATGGTTCTGGAAGAGCAAACGGTAGAATGGCTGGCAGCACGCGCCAACATATCAGATGAAACACTGAGCTTCAGTGAAATCATGGACAAACAGCAACGTTAGGAATGCACATGTATAAGCACACGCTAATCAACCAAATGATAGCTCCTCAAGCGGCTGGCGGCCTGGTGCCAATGGTTGTTGAGCAAAGCGCTCGTGGCGAACGCGCCTACGATATTTACTCGCGCTTATTAAAAGAAAGAGTCATATTTATGGTCGGCCAAGTTGAAGATTACATGGCCAACTTGATTGTCGCCCAGTTGTTGTTCTTAGAGTCAGAAAACCCCGATAAAGATATCCATTTGTATATAAATTCACCGGGCGGCTCAGTCACAGCAGGCATGTCAATTTATGATACGATGCAATTTATAAAGCCTGATGTCAGCACCATGTGTATCGGCCAAGCGGCTAGCATGGGTGCATTATTGCTAACTGGTGGCGCCAAAGGAAAACGCTATTGTTTGCCGCACTCCAGAATGATGATTCATCAACCTTTAGGTGGATTTCAGGGACAAGCTTCAGACATCGATATCCATGCACGGGAAATATTGTTAATCCGAGATAAATTAAACAAAATTTTATCTGATCATACCGGACAACCGATTGAAAAAGTGCAACAAGATACCGATAGAGATAATTTCCTCAGCGCTAACGACGCCGTAAACTACGGACTGATTGACAAAGTCTTGTCAAGTCGGGATGCTATAGCTTAAACGGAATGAGTTCTGATGCCATGGATTTGGCTTTTGAATGTTTCTGTAATATTGTTTATCACATGGAAAGTAAACATACCACATTGATGTTTTTAGAGGATTTTGCGTTATGAGTAATGACAAAAAAGGCAAAGACGAGGAGAAGCTCCTGTATTGTTCCTTTTGCGGGAAAAGCCAGCATGAGGTTAGAAAGCTGATTGCAGGGCCTTCGGTTTACGTTTGCGACGAATGTGTCGAACTGTGTAACGACATCATTAAAGACGAGCTGCAAGAAAAGTCTACTTTTAGTGGTGGTGCTTTACCTAAACCCAAAGAAATAAAAAATGAGCTTGATGGCTATGTTATTGGCCAAGATCGCGCAAAAAAAATGCTGGCAGTTGCGGTCTACAACCATTACAAGCGTTTACGCAGCCGCACCAAAAAAGACTCTGTAGAGCTGGCAAAAAGTAATATTTTACTTATCGGCCCCACCGGTTCAGGCAAAACATTATTGGCTGAAACTTTAGCTCGCCTGCTTGACGTCCCTTTTACCATTGCTGATGCCACCACCCTCACCGAAGCGGGTTATGTGGGCGAGGACGTGGAAAACATCATCCAAAAAATCCTGCAAAAATGTGATTACAATATCGAAAAAGCCGAAACCGGTATTGTTTACATTGATGAAATCGATAAAATCTCCAGAAAATCGGACAATCCTTCCATCACGCGTGATGTTTCTGGCGAAGGTGTTCAGCAAGCCTTACTGAAATTAATTGAGGGTACGATCGCTTCTGTGCCACCTCAAGGCGGACGCAAGCACCCCCAGGGTGAATTTTTGCAAGTCAACACCGCCAATATCCTGTTTATCGTGGGAGGCGCTTTTGCAGGTCTCGACAAAGTTATTAAAGCACGCTCTGAAAAAGGCGGCATAGGTTTTAGTGCCGAAGTTAAAACCAAAGATGACACAAAAAACGTCGGCCAGCTGTTTGCCGAGGTTGAGTCTGAAGATTTAATCAAATACGGCTTAATTCCCGAATTTGTTGGCCGTTTACCCGTCGTTGCCACTTTAGACGAACTGGATGAAGTGGCGTTGATTAAAATATTGACTGAACCTAAAAATGCCTTAATCAAACAATATCAACATTTGTTTGAAATGGAAGGTGCCGAACTTGAATTTCGAGAAGACTCTTTGGGCGCTATAGCTCGAAAAGCCATGGAAAGAAAAACGGGCGCACGCGGTTTACGTACTATTGTGGAAAATGTCTTATTAAATACCATGTACGAATTGCCTTCCGCTGATAATATAACCAAAGTGGTGGTCGATGAAGCCGTTATTTTAGGCCAATCAGAACCGTATTTAGTATATGAGTCTGAAAACCAAAAAACCGTGGCCGAATCCTGATCCCTACGACAAAAATTCTTTTACAATATCTTTAGGACTTGCTATTTCAATTAGCGCCCCCAAATCTTGATATTCAAGAAACTGCCGAAGGTTGCCATTATGGAAACACATACAATGTCAGACACAGAGACTTTAATACCAGTTCTGCCGCTTAGGGATGTTGTAGTATACCCGCACATGGTTATCCCCCTTTTTGTGGGTCGTGGAAAATCTATTGAAGCACTGGATGCGGCAATGGAAGACAACAAGCAAATTTTGTTAGTTGCCCAAAAAGAAGCCGAAATTGATGATCCGACATTTGACGACCTGTATGAAGTTGGCACTCTAGCCAACATTTTACAACTGCTTAAATTACCCGATGGCACAGTAAAAGTACTGGTAGAAGGCAGTCAGCGTAGTTTAGTACGGCATTATCAACAAACAGGTCAGTTTTTTTCCGCAGCAGTGACACCTATAGAAGACATCTTAATTCTTTCCCAACAAGAACAAGATGTGTTGCAACGTACCGTGTTAAATTCATTTGACCAGTATGTCAAATTGAATAATAAAATCCCCCCAGAAGTATTAAGCTCACTATCCGGCATTGATGAACCCAGCCGTCTTGCTGATACTATTGCGGCACACATGCCTCTAAAAGTGCATGAAAAACAAACGATATTAGAAACGGCGAACGTTGAAATACGGCTTGAAGATTTAATGACGCTTATGGAAGGCGAAGTCGATCTGCTGGAAATGGAAAAGAAAATCCGTGTGCGTGTTAAACAGCAAATGGAAAAAAACCAGCGTGAATATTATTTGAATGAGCAAATGAAAGCCATTCAAAAAGAACTCGGGGATATGGATGATGTCCCCAATGAAATTGAAGAACTGGAATACAAGATTGAAATGGCTGGCATGTCCAAGGAAGCCAAAACTAAAGCCATTACCGAGCTGAACAAACTTAAGCTTATGTCACCGATGTCGGCTGAAGCTACCGTGGTACGTAATTATATTGACTGGATAGTCAATGTACCCTGGAAAAAGAAAACCAAGGTTAGGCATGATTTAAAGCTGGCTGAGCAAGTGCTGGAAGAAGAGCATTATGGCCTGGAAAAAGTCAAAGAGCGCATACTGGAATATCTGGCGGTACAACAGCGTGTAAAACAGCTGAAAGGTCCGATCTTGTGCTTAGTCGGCCCTCCGGGTGTAGGCAAAACCTCTTTGGGCGAATCCATCGCCAGAGCCACCAATCGCAAGTATGTGCGCATGGCGTTAGGCGGTGTTCGTGACGAAGCGGAAATCCGTGGTCATCGTCGCACTTACATCGGCTCTATGCCCGGCAAAATATTACAGAACCTAGCTAAAGTAAAAACACGTAACCCAATGTTTTTACTAGATGAAATTGACAAGATGGCCGCAGATTTTCGTGGCGACCCTGCATCAGCGCTTCTGGAAGTACTCGACCCTGAGCAAAACCATACTTTTTCAGATCATTATCTAGAAGTCGATTTCGATTTGTCCGATGTCATGTTTGTTGCAACGGCCAATACGCTGAACATTCCCCCTGCCCTGCTGGACAGAATGGAAGTCATCCGTTTGGCCGGCTATACCGAAGATGAAAAAATTAATATTGCGCTGCGCTATCTGGTTCCTAAACAAATCAAAAATAATGGACTTGAAGCTAACGAAATTGAAATTTTAGAAAATACCGTTAGAGATATGATTCGCTATTACTCCAGAGAAGCTGGCGTACGTAGTCTTGAACGCGATATCTCAAAAATTTGTCGAAAAGTAGTTAAAGCGCTATTGTTAAAACCCAGCAAAGCTCAAGTGTGTATTACACCCGAAAATCTTGGCGATTACTTGGGAGTGAGGCGTTACAATTATGGCCTTGCCGAAGAACAGGACCAGATTGGTCAAGTCACTGGCCTAGCCTGGACGGAAGTTGGCGGTGAACTATTAACCATTGAAACCGCCGTTATTCCAGGAAAAGGTAAGCATTCGGCAACAGGCAAGCTGGGCGATGTCATGAAAGAGTCGATTGAAGCAGCCATGACAGTGGTTAGAAGTCGCGCCGAAATTTTAGGCATCGATAACGACGTTTTTCAAAAAAATGATATCCATATTCACGTCCCTGAAGGCGCAACCCCAAAAGATGGGCCGAGTGCAGGCATAGGCATGTGTACAGCGATTATTTCGGCGCTAACCAAAATACCGGTGCATGCCAACGTAGCAATGACAGGTGAGATCACTTTACGCGGCGAAGTATTGCCTATCGGGGGTCTTAAAGAAAAATTGCTGGCTGCGCATAGAGGTGGCATCACCACGGTTTTAATCCCGATGGAAAATGAAAAAGATTTAGTGGATATCCCTGAAAATATTAAACAACATCTCACCATAAAGCCTGTACACTGGATAGATGAAGTTTTACAAGTTGCTTTGCAATACATGCCTGTTCCGGTTGAAAAAATAGAACCTGCCGAACAACCTCAAAATGAAACTGATTCAGCTAGAGCGGCAAAATCAATACTTACCGCACATTAGGCTAAACTGCATCATGTAATTGACGACATAGCTGTCAATTACATGAATTTTGTTTTATAAAACTATTAAACAATTGCTGTGGCATGGCCTTCTATTACATTGTTTTAAGAAACTAATTTTATTAATTTTTTCAATACAATCAAACAGCACGCCGTATTATGCTCATAAATCATCTACCCTCTGGGGATAACATTTTTTTATTGGCTTTATTTAAACGTTTATTGGGCTACAATGCAGTGTCAACAAAACTTATGAAGTTTGTTGTTTTTTATCTTTACCATAAAAATAGGCGCATTGAATCGGTTAAAGCTTGACACCGGACAAGGCCTATTGATATAAATTACGGGTATTTCTTGTGTTTCAGAGGATCGCACATAGGAATTAGCACGTTTTATTGCTGAACACATATAAAATTGACTTCCTAAGGGGGAATAATGAATAAATCGGAACTTATTGATGCTATTGCAGAGTCTGCTAATTTAACAAAAACAGATGCTGGACGTGCTTTAGATGGTTTTATTAACGCAGTAACCACAGCATTGAGCGACGCGGATGCAAGCAAGCGATCAGTTGCTTTAGTCGGCTTTGGTACCTTCACCGTAAAGGAACGCGCTGAACGTAAAGGTCGTAATCCACAATCTGGTGAAGAGATTACAATTAAAGCTGCAAAAATTGCATCATTTAAAGCTGGTAAATCTTTAAAAGATGCTGTAAACTAGTCTTCATCAGTCGGGTGCTTAGCTCAGCTGGGAGAGCGGCGCCCTTACAAGGCGTAGGTCGGGGGTTCGATCCCCTCAGCACCCACCAGACTTTGGAGCGGTAGTTCAGTTGGTTAGAATACCGGCCTGTCACGCCGGTGGTCGCGGGTTCGAGCCCCGTCCGCTCCGCCAAATAAAAAAGCCCCGCGCCATCTGGTGCGGGGCTTTTTTTTTAATCTGATTTCCGCTTTACATTTTAAATTATTGCTTCGGAATAAAAGTTATGCTGACAACAATTAGAGAAAAAGCGCAAGGCACTTTCGCAAAAGGTATGCTGGTAGCAATTTGCTGCGCCTTCGCCTTGTGGGGGATTCAAAATTACATGAGTAACGGCTCTGAGCCGCCTGTTGTGTCCGTGGGTGACAAGGATTTTTACCAGCGCGATGTCAATAAAGCCTACGAAAAATACAGTCAAAATTTACAAGGCATGAACATTGATGAGCAGGAATTAAAAAAACAAGCGCTCGACAAACTGATTAAGGATGAAGTTTTATTACAATATGTGCATGATGAAGGTTTAGTCGTCACAGACGAAAGTGTAAGAACCTTTATAAAAACCCTGCCCTATTTTCAAACTAATGGTAAGTTTGATGACCAACAGTATAAAAAACTGCTGAGTTCACAACGCATGTCTTCTGCACAGTTTGTCAACGAAATAAAAAATGCTTTGATCATGGAGCAATTTCAACGCAGCATTACAGAAAGCAGTTTTGCCACAAAGTACGATATTGAAAGTTTCTTTAAAATCCACAACCAACAGCGCGATGTTGCCTATGTGACTATTGCCCCGCAAAAACTCACCGAACAACCTTCGGATGAAGAAATTACTAAATACTATCAACAACACCAAGATGTCTATAAAATTCCCGAGCAAATATCGGTAGAGTACGTAGAACTGACCAGTGATGATATGGCCAAAACCATTCAAGTCACGGATGAAAAAACAAAAGCTTTCTACGACGAACAAATAGACCAATATACCACCCCGGAACGTCGAAAAATCAGTCATATTTTATTTGCTATTAACAGCAAACAAGATGATAAAACGGCATTAGCTAAAGCCACTGCCGCTCAAGAAGCACTAAAAACCAAAGACTTTTCAGCTTTAGCCACTGAAGTTTCCGAAGATAAAAAATCCGGTAAGGAAGGTGGGGATTTAGGCTTTTTTAATACCGGTGATCTGGAAAAAAGTATTGAAGATGCGGCCAAAGCCTTAAAGAAAGGTGAAGTTTCCAAGCCGGTCAAATCGGCATTTGGCTATCATTTAATTAAATTAACCGAGTTGGAGTCCGCAGTAGTAAAACCCTATAATACGGTCAAAGCAGAGGTCGCTAAAGCTTATCAAAAAGCCCAATCTGAAGATGCTTTTTTTAAAGCCGGCGAAACCTTAACGGAAGTGAGTTACCAAAATCCAGACAGCTTACAGCCCGCAACCGATGCATTAAAACTTCCCATCAAAAAGTCAGGCTTATTCACCAAAGATAAAGGTGATGGCATTGCAGCTGATGAAAAAGTGCGCACTATGGCGTTTTCTGAAGAAGTGCTACAAGGCAATAACAGCACACCGATTGAAATGAGTGCAGATCGCGTGGTGGTATTGCGTAAACTGGAGCATAAGCCCAGTGCTACTCGCGAACTAAAAGAAGTTAAAGCGGATGTAGTGGCGGCAATATTAGCAGATAAAGCGAAGCAGCAAGCTGCGGACAAAGCACAAAAAATAAAAACACTCTTGCTAGCAGGTGGCGCCATAGATACGATTGCCGCCGAAAACAAGCTGCCAGTCCAAAAACTACCTGGGTTTACCCGTACCAGCACCGCTGTCCCAGAGGCCGTGAGTCAAGCGATTTTTAAAGCAGCAAAACCCGTAGCCGGTAAAGCCACAGCAACTGCGGTAACGTTGCCTACAGGCGAAAATATTGTTATCAGCATCACAAAAGTCATCGAGGGGGTAATGAGCGAAGCAGACAAGAAGAAGCTGGACTTAGCAACCAAAAATATCGCCAAAGCGGTAGGCCAAAATGAGTTTGAGGCTGTTTTGAGTAGTTTACAGGCTGATACTGACGTCTCTATTGCCAAGCAGAAACCAGTAGCACCGTAGTTAAAACCTGTCCGTTAAACACGTAAGGGAATTTTTCTCTTACGTGTTTTACAACTTACTTTCCTTACCAGCCTGGAAAAACAAGCTGCCTATAACGTCAAGCCACTGCGCTTAATCGCCCAAGCCACATCAACCGCCTGCTTATTCTCTTTAACATCATGTACCCGAAAAATCTTCACCCCCGCCATCACCCCTAAAGCCGTGGTAACTGCCGTAGCCGTCACCAGCTCATAAGGCTCAGAGACATTGCAAATACTGCCCATAAAACGCTTACGACTTGTCCCTAATAAAACCGGAAAACCCAAAACTACCAGACTATCTAACCGCGCCAACAAATCTAAGTTATCCTGTTTGCGTTTGCCAAACCCGATACCAGGATCGATAATAATATTGTCCGGTTTTATTCCCACCGCCAACGCTGCGTCAATCTTAGCCTTTAAGCTATCAACCACTTCCTGCACCACGTTATCATAATGCGGATTATCTTGCATGGTTTGCGGCGAACCCTGACGATGCATCAAAATAATCGGCACCTGCATCTGTGCCGCCAACGACAATATCGACACATCATCATCGCCCGCAGAAACATCATTGATAATATTAGCACCGGCTAACAAAGCCGCTTGAGCCACCCCGCTTAAAGTGGTATCAACGCTAATCAATACCGCAATACCCCGCTGCCGAATAGCTTGAATAACGGGTACGATACGTTGAATTTGCTCCTCAGCAGACACAGATACCGCACCGGGACGCGTAGATTCACCACCAATATCAATAATATCTGCACCAGCCGCCAACATTCGCTCAACCTGCTGCACCGCGTCATCAACCGCCAAAAACTGCCCGCCATCAGAAAAACTATCGGGGGTAACATTCAATATCCCCATAACTAGCGGCTTTTCAAGACCTCCAAACATGCGTGTAGACTCCTCACTGCGTTGCAATCCGTTGATTCAGGTATAATGGCCGTCTCTTTTAAACCACCACCGTGTAATGAAAAAACCGAGATTAGCATGGGCAATCACCGGCTCAGGCCATTATATAGAAGAATGCCTGGCTTTTCTTTTAACCCTTGATGATGTTGACTTATACATTAGCCAAGCCGGCGAAGAAGTGCTCAAAATGTACGGTGTCGACCTCTCCGAGATCCGCGCCAAAATGCCGGTTTTCCGTGACAAAACCGCCTCATCACCACCGGTTGGGCATTTTTATAAAGGCTATTACCACACGTTTGTGATGGCACCAGCCACTTCCAACACCATTGCTAAATGCGTGTTAGGCATTGCGGATAACCTGGTTACTAACCTGTATTCACAGGCCGGCAAATGCAAAGTCCCCAGTATTGTCTACCCGTGTGACATAGCCCCCGAAATGGAAACCACTGCACCTGGCGGCAAAGTAATGGTCTACCCGCGTAAAATTGACCTGGAAGGTACCGACAAAATCCGCAGCTTTGAATACACCACAGTGGTCGAAAGCGTAGAGCAATTAATCAGCGCGGTGAACACACGCTTGCAATCCCTGCCATGAGCGAACACGTCCTGTTTTTAACCGGCAAGCTGGCCGAAAAACAACTGCGTAGCATACTGGAAAAAATTCAGCCGGAATTCACTTATACCGTGCATCAACTCGGCGTAAAAGTGGCTGCGTTAATGACTACCGATATGATTGCCCGGCGCTTGATCGATACTTTCGGTGCAACTCGCATCATATTACCGGGACGCTGCCGTGGCGATATCAATGCCTTGTCACAACACTTGAATTTACCTGTAGAACGCGGCCCCGAAGAGCTGAAAGATTTGCCGATGTATTTTGGCAAAGCCGCGCATAAGTACGATTTAAGCCAATACAACGTTAAAATCTTCGCAGAAATCGTTGATGCACCGCATATTAGCATCGAAGCAATACTTGAGAAGGCTAATTATTACCGGCGCAATGGCGCGGATGTTATCGATATTGGCTGCCTACCCAGCACCGATTTTCCCCATCTGGAAGAAACTATCCAAGCTTTGAAGCAGGAAAGTTTTACGGTCAGCATTGATTCTCTGGATGACAATGATTTACTCAAAGGCGGCAAAGCCGGTGCGGACTATATGCTCAGTCTGCACGAAGATAGCCTGTGGATTGCTGATGAAGTTGCCGCTACACCGATATTAATTCCGCAAAAACACGAAGATTTGGCCTCGTTAAACCGGGCGATTGCTATTATGCAGGCCAAAAACCGCGATTTTATTGTTGATCCAATTCTTGATCCCATTCATTTTGGCTTTACCCAATCCATCGTCCGTTATCATCAGGTTAGGCAGCAACATCCTGACATTAACATGATGCTGGGCGTGGGCAATATTACCGAACTCACCCATGCCGATACTGTGGGTATGAACACGCTGCTACTGGGCATCTGTTCGGAACTGAATATCAACAATATTTTAACCACCGAGGTCAGCAAGCACGCCTGTCGCGCCGTTAAAGAAGCCGATGTGGCACGGCGCATTATGCACGCTGCCAAAGAGCAAAACACTTTACCCAAACATATCGATGCCAGCTTAATGGCCTTGCACGAGCCTGCGCCCTTTCCTTATGCGTTTAACGAAATCAAGGAACTGGCCACGCAAATTACCGATCCTAGCTTTCGCATCCAAATCAGCCAGGAAGGCGTACACATTTTTAACCGCGATGGCTTGCACAGTGCCACCGATCCTTTTGATCTGTATCCACATTTAAACGTTAAAGACGACGGTGGCCATGCTTTTTATTTAGGCGTAGAACTGGCACGCGCCGAAATCGCCTGGCAACTGGGTAAGCGTTTTAACCAGGATCAGCCTTTAAACTGGGGTTGTGCAACCGATAGTACTGAACAAACTGTTGACCTACACGCCTTTAAACCGGCGGGAAGCACCTTAAAAAAGCCATGATACAAGAAACCATAGTTAGCACACAAAACAAAAACGGTATCGTACATATTGCCCCAATGGGTATACATATCAGTGCCGATGAATTCATTATTCTACCGTTTAAGCCCTCCACCACACTGGATAATCTGTTAGAAACTAACGTCGCTGTGCTTAATTACTGCACAGATGTACGGGTATTTGCCGGTTGCTTAACCGGTCGGCGCGATTGGCCCGTTAAAGATGCCGAACGCATCGACGGTAAAGTCTTATCCTGTGCTTTGGCACATACTGAAGTTAAAGTGCTGCGTATAGAAGACGACGAGCTGCGCCCCAAACTCTATTGTCAGGCGGTACATACGGTGAATCATGCACCGTTTACCGGTTTTAACCGCGCCCAGTATGCAGTGTTGGAAGCCGCTATTTTGGTCAGCAGATTACACATGCTGCCTATTGAAAAGCTTGATGCTGAGCTGACTTATTTACAAATCGGTATTGATAAAACTGCGGGCGCTCACGAATTTGAAGCTTGGGGCTGGTTGATGACCGTGGTAGATAATTACAAAGCGACGCTAAATTTATGACAAAAATGCTCGCCAGCGTTAACAGCGTAGAGGAAGCCTTGCTGGTTTTACGAGAAAACGTTGATATTATTGACCTTAAACAACCCGCATTAGGCGCACTAGGTGCTTTGGAACTTGATGTGGTTCGAGCAATTGTCACTGCAATTGCTAAACGTCGGCCGGTGAGCGCCACTATTGGTGATTTGCCCATGCAAGCCGAGCTGATTTTCAACGCTGTACAGGCTATGGCAGAAACCGGCGTAGATTATATTAAAATCGGCTTCTTCCCTGATGCCAATTGGCAAGCCACCATTGATAAATTATCATTATTAACGAAAAAAAACCACACGCTAATCGCCGTGTTGTTTGCCGATGGACAGCCTGATCTAAACGTCATCTACGCGCTAAAACACGCAGGATTCAGCGGTGTTATGCTGGACACCATCGACAAAAAGCGGGGTTCATTAAACCAGGTTATGGCCAGTGAGACTATTCATGACTTTGTTAGTTTGGCAAAAAATCAGCAGTTATTGTGCGGATTGGCAGGCTCGTTAACATTACAGAGTATTCCCGATTTATTAAATCATCAACCGGATTATTTAGGTTTTAGAGGTGCATTATGCGAACAGCATAATAGAAGTGGACAGCTCAGCCAACACGCTATTAAACACATAAAATTAGCCATAACCTGATGTTAATGAGGACTCGCTTCTTAATAATGCGTGCAGCAAAATACCTGTTGTTAATCGGGTTGCTGGCTGGCGTTTATTTTGTTTTCGGTTTGCTAGGATTATTGCTTAAAGTTGCGCCCAGTGTAACAGGCGCCATCTGGCCACCCGCCGGCATAGCCTTGGCCGCAATATTGCTGGCGGGTAATAAAGTCTGGCCCAGTATTTTTATAGGCCAGCTTGGGATTATTATCTGGCAACTTGGTTTTAATGACGCTGCCATTAACACTGCCTGGGTAACAGGATTAGGCGCTTGCGCCTGTTCGCTTACCGGCGCTTTTGCTATTCGCCGTTTTATTGGTTTTCCCACGTCCTTAACAACCGATAAAAATATTTTAATCTTTATGTTGCTGGGTGGCTTATTAAGCTGCGCTATACCGGCATCAACTAACACTTTGTACCTAAACATTACCAACCAGATCCGCTTGCCTGACATTCCGCTTACCTGGCTCAGCCTGTGGATAAAAGATACGCTAGGGGTGTTGATATTTACGCCACTGGCACTGATTATATTTGCCGAACCTAGGAAAATCTGGTTGAAACGTCGCTATTCTGTCGGCTTACCCGTGCTTATTACCTTTGCGTTAGTGGCAGTGTTCTTTTTTTACACTAAAAAAATTGAGCATCAACAACATCAACAACAGCTCAAAGATCAATCAATGAGCCTATTTAAAGCTTTTAAAAGTCGCATCGAAGGTCATCTACAGGCAATTAATGCCAGTCGATTATTTATTGAAAGCACTAAAATCGTCAATGACACCAGTTTTTCATTGTTTACTAAAGGCACGTTATCACCGTTTAAAGAGATTGAGGCGATACGCTGGTTAAGCTACCCAGCATCTGGCATCGGTATTATTAAATTCACTTCAATCCTCAATAAAATGCCCTCCGAAAACGCTGATCCTTCTATTACCGGCACTGAAAATTTTTTGAATTTAATCAACGGTAATATATCGTTACAGGACGACGTGGTACGTATTGCCATTAAAAATGACAAAATTATTTTCATTAACCCGGTTTTTTCATTAAAAAGTCCCGACAAAAACTTACTCGGCGTTCTTGCTACCACTGTTTCTATTCAAGAACTTATCGAACAAGTATTTAAGAATACGGATGCTAATGAATTTTTTTTTACCATTAGCATTTTTAATCCCACATTAACCAATCAAATCACTGTTTATTCCAATGTAGAAGGCCATCAAGTGGATGTTTATCAGAAATATCATTTAATGATTGATAATAACCAACACTGGCAAATCAGTTTTTATCATGATTGGATTGCCGAAAAAAACCGTATTCACTGGACAATATGGGGCATTTTATTGAGTGGTTTATTATTTACCAGCCTACTCGCCATAGGGCTGTTGATGTTAACAGGACGACATTTCCGCTCTGAATTTATCATTGAGGAGCGTACCACGGCTTTGTTGCAGGCTAAAAACACCGCTGAAAAAGCCAACCAGGCTAAAAGTCAATTTTTGGCTAAAATAAGCCACGAGCTGCGCACACCGTTGAATGGCATATTAGGCTTCTCGCAGTTATTACAAAATAAATCGTCGCTTGCTGTGGAAGATAAAAAGCAAATCAATATTATTAAGCAATGCGGCGACAGTTTGTTGGCACTGATTACCGATATACTGGACATTGCCTCCATTGAATCTAAACAAATTAAAAAAGAAATCAGTGATTTTAACTTTGAAACCCTATTGGCCAATATTATCGCCATGTTCAGGCTACAGCTGGATGAAAAAAAACTCAAATTAACAATTTGTAACGCCATTATTCCGCATTCTTTTCAGGGCGACAAAAAACACATACAGCAAGTTATTGTTAACCTATTGAGTAATGCCATTAAATACACTGATCAAGGCAAAATTATCATTAGCTTCAATTATCAAAATGGCAATTTAAGCTTTTCAATTGAAGACACGGGTTGCGGTATTGCGCAAAAAGATCTCCAGCAAATTTTTTCGCCCTTTGTGCAAATTAATGCGCCTTCTTTAATAAGGGAAGGCGTAGGTCTAGGGCTTGCAATTACCCGCGAGCTGGTCACGTTAATGAGCGGAAAATTACTGGTCACCAGTAAACCCGGTATAGGTAGCATCTTTTCTGTGACCTTGCCGCTGCCGATTAGCGAAAAAGTGGCTCCATCGCCGTCCCAACCCATAACTCGCAATAAATCGGAAAACACCACGCTAAAACGCATACTGATTGCCGATGATAATGAAATTAATCTATTACTCTTGAGCAACATGCTGGAATTACAAGGCTGTACAGTTGATTCGGCCAATAATGGCCGGGAGGCTCTGCAATTAATTAAAAACCACAGCTATCAAATGGCGCTTATCGATCTCAACATGCCGGTGATGACCGGTATCCAGTTGATTAAAATACTCAGAAGCCGGCATAATCGGCTCAAAATAGCCGCTATCAGTGCCTATGCCGATCAAGATAAAATCAATGAGGCTCTGGATGCAGGCTTTGATTATTATCTTACTAAACCTATTGATAGCCATCAGCTCAATAACTTAATACATTCCCTACACACTTAAACTATTACACAGCAATGCAATTGTATTTTGAGACTCAATATGTGCGTTAATTTTGTGTTATGCTACTGAGTTAGCTTTTTAAAAAAATTCACATATCACTTTATGCGAACTCGCGTTAAAATTTGCGGCTTTACTCGTGTTGACGATGCAGTCTACGCCGCTTATGCTGGGGTTGATGCCATAGGCCTGGTGTTTTATCCACCTAGTCCACGTCATGTCAATATCGACACAGCCATCAAAATCGTCAAAGCATTACCGGCTTTTGTTACTGTGGTAGCGCTTTTTGTCGACGAACAAGAAAACGTTATCAGGGAAGTTTTGCGTCATGTGCCTATCGATTGTTTGCAGTTTCACGGTAATGAATCGGCAGCGACTTGCAGAATCTATAACAAACGTTATATCAAAGCAGTAAGCATGCAGCAAGACACCGACATTTCAGCACTGGCCGCACACTACCACGATGCCGCAGGATTATTGCTGGATACCTATCATCCAGGCGCGAAAGGCGGTACCGGACATCAATTTGATTGGTCATTGATTCCTAAGCTGCGTCCTTTGCCTATTATACTAGCCGGTGGCCTGGATGCCGATAACGCACGCCTAGCCGTACATACCGTCAGGCCTTATGCGTTAGATGTGAGCAGTGGCGTAGAATCTCAAAAAGGTATTAAAGACCAACTTAAAACCAGCGCATTTTTAAAAGAAGTTATTGAGGGTGATAAAATAATAGTATGACAGAAAAATATAATATGCCCGATGACCGGGGGCACTTTGGCAACTACGGCGGAATATTTGTTGCAGAAACGTTAATACCCCCTATTGAGGAATTAAACGAGGCGTACCAACGTTATCTAAAAGATCCTGAGTTTATTGCCGAACTGAGTGCTGATTTAAAAAATTACGTGGGACGACCCTCGCCCTTATATCATGCTGAACGCTGGAGTCGCCACTTAGGTGGCGCACAAGTTTATTTAAAGCGCGAAGACTTGAATCATACCGGCGCCCATAAAGTCAATAATACCGTCGGCCAGGCTTTATTAGCCAAACGCATGGGTAAAACCCGCATTATTGCCGAAACCGGCGCAGGTCAACACGGTGTGGCTACGGCAACCGTGGCCGCAAGATTAGGCTTGGAATGCGTAGTTTATATGGGCTCTGTTGATGTTGCCCGTCAAGCCTTAAATGTTTATCGCATGAAATTGCTGGGGGCTACTGTAGTTTCGGTTGAATCAGGTTCAAAAACCTTAAAAGATGCACTCAACGAAGCCCTGCGTGACTGGGTTACTAATGTCGACAATACCTTCTATATTATTGGCACAGTTGCAGGCCCGCACCCCTACCCTGCAATGGTCAGAGATTTTCAAACTGTCATTGGCCATGAAGCCAAGCAGCAATGTCTGGAAGCAACCGGCCGTTTACCCGATGCACTGGTGGCATGCGTGGGTGGTGGCTCCAATGCCATTGGCCTGTTCCATCCTTTTATTGATGATCCCTCAGTTGCCATGTACGGTGTAGAAGCGGCTGGCGATGGCATTGAAACAGGCCGCCATTCAGCGCCTTTATCTGCGGGAAAGCCGGGCGTATTACACGGCAATCGCACCTATTTAATGTCCGATGAAGACGGCGAAATCATCGAAACGCATTCAATTTCAGCAGGCCTTGATTATCCAGGCGTAGGCCCAGAGCATTCCTGGCTAAAAGACTCGGGGCGTGCTCATTACGTAAGCGTTACCGATACTGAGGCAATGGGCGGCTTTCATGCCCTCACTAAAATGGAAGGCATTATTCCTGCCCTGGAATCCAGCCACGCCCTCGCCTATACCATGAAACTTGCTCCGACTATGAAAAAAGACGACATCATCATCATAAATCTATCAGGTCGTGGCGATAAAGACATGCATACCATCGCTCAGCGTGAAGGAATAGAATTATGAGCCGATTAGCTGCCACCTTCGAAGTCTTAGCTAAAATAGGCCGTAAAGCATTGATTCCTTTTATTACCACCGGCGATCCTAATCCCGAATTTACCCTGCCGCTTATGCACGCCATGGTCGAAGCCGGTGTCGATATCATCGAATTAGGTATCCCTTTTTCTGATCCTATGGCTGATGGCCCGGTTATTCAACGTGCCAGCGAGCGCGCGCTTGCCCATAAAATGAGCCTGCGCCGTGTTTTGGCACTTGCTGCAGAATTCAGAAAAACCGATCAAAAAACGCCGATTGTACTAATGGGTTATGTGAATCCCATTGAAATTATGGGCTACGAAAGTTTCGCCAACGCAGCCAAACTGGCTGATATTGACGGCGTTCTTACGGTTGACTTACCCCCCGAAGAAGCGACTGAATACGGTGCTTTATTGAAAGCCCGTGGCATTGACCCGATTTTTCTGCTCGCGCCCAATAGCACAGATGAGCGTATCCAGAAAATGGATGCGCTGGGCAGCGGCTATCTTTATTATGTCTCCCTAAAAGGTGTGACCGGTGCAGGGCATTTAAATATTGCCGATGTGGAAGCCAAACTCCAGCAAATAAGAGCCAATACCCGCTTACCGATTGCAATTGGTTTTGGTGTTAAAGATGCCGCTATGGCCAAAACCCTTGCCAGTGTGGGTGATGGCGTGGTGATTGGTAGTGCACTTATCAGCAAAATAGAAGCGAATCTGGGCAATCTAGACACTGCCAAACATGACATTATTGAATTATTAGCCGCCATGCGACTAGCAATGGATGCTTAATCCAACGAGCGGAGACATAAAATGAGTTGGTTTGAAAAATTAATCCCATCAACAATCAGAACCGAACGCTCGAATAAAAAAGGCGCGGTTCCCGAAGGCTTGTGGAACAAATGCCCTTGTTGTAGTGCTATTTTGTATAACGCTGAACTTGAAAAAAACTACAGTGTCTGCCCTAAGTGTGAACACCACATGCGTATTCCAGCGAGAATACGCCTGGAAATGTTTCTGGATGAAGAGGGTCGTGAAGAAATTGCCAAACACGTAAAACCGGTTGACCCGTTAAAATTCAAAGACAGCAAAAAATACAAAGATCGCATTACTGCCGCTCAAAAACAAACCAAAGAAAATGACGCGCTGGTCGTGATGAAAGGCCAGTTACACGGGCAAGATATTGTGGCGGCGGCATTTGACTTTGATTTTATGGGCGGCTCTATGGGCTCGGTAGTCGGAGAAAAATTCATCCGTGGTGTCAATAAAAGCCTGGAATTAAATGCACCCTTTATCGTGTTTACTGCCAGCGGCGGTGCGCGTATGCAGGAGTCCTTGTTTTCGTTGTTTCAAATGGCCAAAACCAGCGCCGCGCTAAGTCGCCTTTCTCAAGCCGGCCTGCCTTACATCTCCTTTATGACCGATCCAACAATGGGCGGTGTTTCGGCCAGCTTGGCCATGTTAGGCGATATTAATGTCGCAGAGCCTAATGCGTTAATTGGCTTTGCAGGCCCCAGAGTCATTGAACAAACTGTACGCGAAAAATTGCCGGAAGGCTTTCAACGTAGTGAGTTTTTGCAAGAGCATGGCGCTATCGACATGATTATCGACCGCCGCCAAATGCGTGATAAAATTGCCAGCTTAATGTCTTTGCTCATGTCAGGCCGCCCCGTTCAGTCTATTGTTGAAATAAAAGATGCCATTGAACCCGATGAACAAGGGATTGATCTCGAAAATAGTGATGCGGAAATTCAGGAACCTGTTATCGATTCCGATTGATGATGCACTTTGACTCGTTACAGGGCTGGCTCACTTGGCAGGAAAGCCTTCATCCTTTAGCAATAGACTTAGGGCTAGAGCGGGCAGCGCACATCTATCACGTGCTTAATCCGGATGCCATAAAACCCCCTACGATTACCATTGCCGGCACTAATGGCAAGGGTTCGTGTGTGGCTTTTTTGGAGGCCATTTATGCCGCTGAAGGCTATTGTGTCGGTTCGTATACTTCGCCACATATCCAAAAATATAACGAAAGAATAAGAATAAACGGTAAACCCGTTTCCGATGCACTGATTTGTGAAGCCTTTGCACGCATAGAGTCGGCTCGCGAAGACATGTCACTGAGTTATTTTGAATTTGGCACACTGGCTGCCCTCGATATTTTTTGGCGTTTTAATGTGGATATTCAACTGCTGGAAGTCGGTATGGGTGGACGATTAGATGCAGTCAATATCATTGATGCGGATATTGCTTTGGTCTCCAGCATTCATATCGATCATGTCGATTGGCTAGGCGCTACGCGGGAAGCTATCGGCCATGAAAAAGCCGGTATTTTTAGGGCAAACACACCGGCCATTGTCGGCGACCCTAATCCTCCAGAATCATTGCGACAAAATGCCATTGACAAACACGCCTTACTTTACTGTATCGGCAAAGATTTTTCTTATCAAAAGCAGGCAACAGGTTGGAACTGGACTGCCCAGGATTACACGTTAACAGAACTCCCAGAGCCGGGTTTAAAAGGTGAGCACCAATACCGTAACGCCTCTTCTGTTATTATGGCCATACAGCAATTGAATGATCGCATGCCAGTCAAGGAATCATCTATCCGGTCCGGCTTAAAAAATGTTAACTTACCCGGGCGCTTTCAACTGATAGAACTTAACAATGCTACGCCACTGTTATTAGATGTGGGACATAATCCCGAAGCTGTAGCCACACTGGCCGATTATATCAGTGCCGCTTATCCCAAAAGACGGGTACATGCTATTTTTTCGATGATGAAAGATAAAGACATTGCCAGTGTACTGAAAATTATGGCGCCGGTCATACATGCCTGGTATTTTGTACCGCTCACCAACCCCAGAGCCATTTCTACATCCGCCGTACAAGATTTTTTTTCACAATGTCAAATCGCTAACGTATCCTTTGACTATACTGCGTTTGCTGGCGCTTTTGCCGCAGCCAAAAAAAAATGCCAAAATGACGATTTATTACTCGTTTTTGGCTCTTTTTTTTTGGTATCTGATTGCTTAAACGAACTTGAAGGTAAATAAACAAATGGATCATGAATTAAAACAACGTTTAATTGGTGCTATCGTTGTCACCGCACTGGCAGCAATTTTTCTGCCCATGTTATTCGACGACCCTATTGACAATAGCGGTCAACAAGTTAGCGAACTGACCATTCCTAAAGCGCCAGAAAACCTGGCTCAAAATGTTGAAAAAAAGTTGCCCGAGGACTTCGGTCGAGCGCTTACTGCTCCAGACCAGGAGACCAATGCCAATCCTAATAGCACGAATGACACCGCCACCACAGCTACTAGCGAAGCGCCCGATCAGGTCACACAGCCCGAAGCGTCTGTAGATGAAGAGCTGGTGGTAACTGAAGACAATGAAGAGCCTAATTTAAATCAGCACACCAAAGCCAAAGTTGGCCCAGAAACTCTCGACACCGCCGAGGTTTTAGAAGCCGATAAATCTGAGAGCGTAGAACCCGCGCCAGCTAAGCTAAAACCGGTTGCAGAGCCCGTCGTTTCAAATGTAGTCCCTGAACCGAAAATCAAGAAAAAACCTAAAAGCACTGAAATCGATAGCCATAAAACCGCATCCAAAGCAGAAAATAACCTTGAAAACACCACTGCGCATGACGCTAAAACAGCGATTGCAAAAACCAGTAGCTTGAGTCGCTGGTCTATTCAGGCCGGCAGTTTTAGTAAAAAAGAAAATGCTGTCGCCTTCTTAGAGAAGCTGAAAAAACAAGGTTTCCCGGTTACATTACAGTCGAAAGGTGATATTTACAGACTGAAAATAGGTCCCGAACTGGATAAGCAACGCGCCCTTGACATGAAAAAAAGATTGGACAAGCAAAATATTCAAGCTTTACTCATTGCCGAGTAAATTGATACATTATTTTATCGTGTTGGCCTGTTATTTAACGGGTAAGCTATATGCTCTGGATAGATAATATTATTATCGCAATAATTTTTATCTGCACTTTAGCTGGAGTTGTGCGTGGCTTGGTGGGCGAAATCATGTCGCTGGGCGGCTGGATGCTGTCAATAGGCATAGGCCTTAGCTTTAACCGGGAATTTTCGGTTTTACTTAACTTAACAGTGGCTAATCCTGCTGTTAAAGTTGCTTTGTCTTTTGTGGGTTTACTGATTATTACGTCACTCATGGGCAATACCATCAATGCCTTGTTGATTGATATTATAAGAGGCACAAACTTAAGTTTTTTTAACCGCTTTTGGGCTATGTTCTTGGGCAGCGTACACGGTATTCTTATCGTTGCAACGCTTATTCTGTTAGCCGGATTATCGCCATTGCCGTCGGAATCTTGGTGGAACAACGCATTACTGATTCCCCCATTTCAATCACTTGCTATTTTTATGAGGGATAATATCCCCTCCGAAATGGCATCTTATGTCAATTATCACTAACACTTCTACTGGGTCCAAACAATAATGTGTGGTATTGCTGCTATCGTTTCACATCAACCGGTTAATCAGGAATTATATGATGCACTTACCGTCTTGCAACACAGAGGCCAAGATGCTGCCGGTATCGTCACCTGCGAGAATGGAAGATTACATTTACGTAAGGAAAATGGCTTAACGCGTGATGTCTTCACCAATATCCAAATGTTGAAACTACGCGGAAACATGGGTATTGCCCATGTCCGCTACCCTACCGCAGGCTGTACCAGCTCTGCAGAAGCGCAGCCTTTTTATGTCAACTCACCTTTTGGCTTAACGCTTGCCCATAACGGCAATTTAACCAATACCGAAGAACTTAAAAAAGCGCTGTTCATCGAAGACCAGCGGCATCTGAATACCGATTCTGACTCGGAAGTGCTGTTGAATATTTTTGCACATGAGCTGCAAAGCCTGGGTAAGATACATCTAAGCGTCGTCGATGTTTTTGAGGCCGTAGCGGGCGTACATCGTCGCTGTAAAGGCGCCTATGCCGTGGTCATCATGATAGCAGGTTTCGGTATTTTGGGTTTCAGGGATCCTAACGGTATAAGGCCTTTAATTTTTGGCGAACGCAAAACCGACGGCCAATCTGAATTCATGATTGCATCAGAGAGTGTTGCATTGGATGTATTGGGTTTTTCGGTATTAAGAGACGTGCAACCGGGCGAGGCGGTGTTTATTGAACAATCCGGCATACTGCATACCCACCAATGCGCTTCAAAGCCTGACCATTGCCCGTGTATCTTTGAATATGTCTATTTTGCCCGACCTGATTCTATTATCGACAACATTTCTGTACACAAAGCCCGTTTACGCATGGGCGAAAAACTGGCCGCAAAAATCCTCAGAGTTTGGCCCGATCATGATATTGATGTTGTTATTCCTATACCCGATACCAGCCGCACAGCCGCGTTGCAAATGGCGTTTTTATTAGGCGTCAAGTTTCGGGAAGGGTTTATTAAAAACCGTTACATAGGCCGAACTTTCATCATGCCCGGCCAAAAAATGCGCGAAAAATCGGTACGCCAAAAACTCAATGCCATTGGCCTGGAATTTGAAGGCAAAAATGTCATGCTTGTAGATGACTCTATCGTTAGGGGCACAACTTCTGAGCAAATCATTCAAATGGCGCGCGATGCCGGTGCCAAAAAAGTCTATTTTGCGTCTGCTGCGCCACCGGTGCGCTACCCAAACGTATACGGCATTGATATGCCTGCTGCGCACGAATTAATCGCGCATAACCGCACTGAAGATGAAGTCTGTGCGGAAATAACCGCAGACCGGCTGATTTATCAAGATTTAAATGATTTAATTGATGCAGTGCGCAAAGGCAATCCCGACATTAAGCATTTTGATACCTCGTGCTTCAGTAAAGAATATATTACTGGCGATGTCGATGATGCCTATCTGGATCGCATCGAAATGCTACGCAATGACAGTGCTCAAAGCGCACGCAACACGCAATCGTGTATCATCGAAATGCAAAATAACAACTGACGCAAACACAGCAGGCAGCATGGTTAGCAACAGGGCGGCCAACAACCGCCCTTCTTTTTTTCTACTACTCTCCCATAATCCTATGAAAGACATTGATTGGAACGACTATTCCCTGGAAACTAAGGCCATCCGTGCCGGACACAATCGCACTCATGAAGATGAACACAGCATAGGCATTTTTACCACTTCCAGTTATGTGTTTAAAAATGCCGAGGAAGCCGCGCTACGCTTTACTGGCCAAAAAGCCGGTAATATTTATTCGCGTTTTACTAACCCTACGGTCAATGCATTCCAGGAACGTCTGGCATTAATGGAAAAAGGTGAGCGCTGCCTGGCTTTTGCATCCGGCATGGCTGCCATTATGGCCGTAGGCATGGGATTGCTACAAGCCGGTGATCATATCGTCTGTTCGCGCGGCGTATTTGGCAATACTGTACTGCTATTTCAAAACTATTTTGGCAAGTTTGGCGTAAGCACCGATTTCGTGGATTTGACGGATGCCAATGCCTGGGAGGCTGCTATTAAGCCTAATACCCGATTTTTATTTTTAGAAACACCGTCAAATCCTCTCACTGAAATTGCAGATATTGAATTACTTGCTAATATTGCTCATAAGAATAACTGTTTATTGATTGTTGATAATTGCTTTTGCACGCCGGTCTTACAAAGACCCTTTGAATTAGGTGCAGACATTGTTATCCATTCAGCCACTAAATACCTGGATGGCCAAGGCCGGTGTATTGGTGGTGCAGTTATTGCCAGTAACGAGATTATAGAAAAATATATCTATCCGTATTTGCGTACCGGCGGCGCCACCATGAGTCCGTTTAATGCCTGGGTGTTTTTATCAGGCCTTGAAACCTTGGCGATAAGAATGAAAGCCCATTGCGACAGTGCCTTTGAACTGGCTTTGTGGCTGGAACAACAACCCGGAGTAAACCGCGTGCTATATCCTGGTTTGTCGTCCCATCCACAACATGAACTGGCAAAACGTCAACAAAGCCATTTTGGCGGCATTGTCAGTTTTGAAGTGACAGGTGGCAAAGACCACGCATGGCGGCTTATTGATGCCACTAGAATGATCTCCATAACGGCCAATTTAGGAGATGTTAAAAGTACGATAACGCATCCGGCAACCACCACACATGGTCGCCTGACTCCAGAGGTACGGGCGTTAGCAGGCATTAAGGACGGATTGGTAAGAATTTCGGTAGGGCTTGAAAATAATGACGATATTAAAAACGACCTTCTAAGAGGGTTATAGCGAAGAACAGGGACACCATGGATTTAACAAGCGCAAGCAATTTACTCAGTAATAACGTAAAAATTCTTAAAAGTGAAGCCTCAAAAACCGCCTATCAAGGCGTGCTTATTGCGGTAGGCAGCATTCTTGTCGCAACGTGCTTGGTCAGCTTTTACGTTAATAACAGTATCTCTTTAGAAAATCTATGGTTGGCCCAAAGGAATAATGTCGCTCTGTGGATATTGGATGTTATCCCTTTTGTGTTTGGAGTTTGGGGGCAACATTCTAGTTCAGTCATGGCTTATCAGGCCGGGGCGCTGATTTTCGATCAGACACAAGAGTTACGCACTCGGGCGATAGATCTGGAAAAACACACTAATCATGTGAGTACCCACGATCTTTTAACCGACTTACCCAACCGGGCACTGTTTTATGATCGGGTCGCGCGTGCCATTTCGTCCGCTAATCTTCCCAACAGCCAATTGTCAATTTTGTTGGTGGAAATTGAGAACTTTAAGGATGTTTACGATACCTTGGGCAGAAATAGCAGCGACCATATTCTTAAACAAATTTCCATACGCTTACAGGGTGCAAGCTCGGAAGATGACAGTGTTGCCAAAATAGATGGCAATGTCTTTGGTATTCTTATTTCCCATAGTGCAGATTTAAGTGAAGCCGAGCAACTTGCCAGACATATCCAAAAAGCCATGGAAGCGCCATTTATTATTGAAAGGCTGCAAGTAGGTATGCACGCCAATATTGGTATTGTACATTTTCCAGGGCATGGTGAAGATGTAGACACTTTAGTGCAAAAAGCCGGTGTTGCCCTGCATATAGCGCAAAAATCCGCCAAGGGCTATGCCTTGTATGAAATTTCATTTGACAAACATACACCGCTACGCCTGACCTTAATGTCAGAATTACGCAGAGCCATCGAAAAAAATGATCTGGCCTTGTTTTATCAACCTAAAGTATCTCTACAAACCAATGAATTGTGTGGCGCTGAAGCCTTAGCCCGTTGGAATCATCCGACACACGGCTTTATTGCACCTGACGAATTTATCCCAATGGCCGAACGCACACGGATGATAAAACAGCTCACTCAATGGGTGTTAAAGCGTGCTTTTCGCGATTGTGCCATTTGGCATGAACAAGGTATTGATATCAAAATTTCGGTCAATTTATCAACCCGCGATTTACACGATCCTGATCTACCGGATTTAATCGCTGGCATTGCCGCCTCAACCGGCATTAAACCCGAATGGATTATTCTGGAAATTACCGAAAGTGCGGTAATGAACGAACCAGAAAATGCGCTGGCCATCATCAACCGCTTACATGACATGGGCTATCAATTTTCTATTGATGATTTTGGCACGGGATATTCGTCGCTCGCCTATCTTAAAAAATTACCTTTAGCAGAACTTAAAATAGATAAATCTTTTGTCATGGACTTAATGAATAGCGAAAATGATGTTGCTATTGTTAAAGCCATTATTAATCTGGCGCATAATTTAGGCTTATCCGTCACCGCTGAAGGCGTTGAAACTGAAGAGATACTGGCAAAACTCAAAGACTACGACTGCGATATCGTTCAAGGTTACTTTATGAGCAAACCTTTGCCGGTCAATGAGTTTAACAACTGGGTAAAGAAATCAAAATTACCCGCTTGCCCGGCGTTCCCCGCGTTAAGATCAAACACGCTCATTTCCGATGCTATGGAAAAATATCAATCCAAACCACGCTGAACTCTAAACAATGCGCAAGCGGTAAAAATCAGTGATGTCTATTGGCTGCCAACTCAAGACGGGACAGTTTAAAAAAGCCGTTCGTGGAGCCTGTCGAACCATGAACAACAAATCCTTCGGCAAGCTCGAACGGATATCCCGTCTTAGTTGGTAGTGTGTTTATTTAACAGTAATCTCTATTTTTACACCTTGCTTTGCGAGCTCTTCCTGCAAGCGGTTTGCAATTTCCATCTCAACTTTCTTTTGTATATCAACTCTAAACAATTTACCAATAAACAACATAAACCAGTTTTGCTGCATTTCTGCAAGTTCTTCAGCGTTTTCGATATGAATTTCAATCATCTGATAACTCCTGGGTAATCTATTGAAGACAAAGCGATAAGATAAGCTAAAAATCGTCCTGTAAATTGATCTGGCGCAAATGAACCCAACAAAATTACTTGCACGTTGCCTGTAATGTAATCAGCAATTTAAAATTTTGGCTACCAACTTAACGCGGGACAGGTATTGCTCCTTCTCCCTGAGGGAGAAGGCTGGGATGAGGGTGATTTAAACTTCCCCTCACCCAACCCTCTCCCTCCGGAGAGGGCTTTTGTCCCGTCTTAAGTATGTAGCCAAAAATTTTAAAGGTCATTAAGAACAGAGACCTGAGGAGCTTGATAACCCCGTCAGGTCCTAAATACGCTGTTTAATTAAACATCGCCTTTTTGAGGATGCTTACGCTGATCTGGGCTTTGTAACTTGTTTAAGGCATTAATATAGGCTTTTGCAGAGGCAATAACAATATCAGTATCCGCCCCTAAGCCATTCACAATACGACCGCCTTTTTCAAGTCGCACAGTCACTTCACCCTGTGAATCGGTACCGTTAGTAATATTATTAACTGAATACAGCTCTAAAATAGCCTCGGACATTACCAATTTTTCTATGGCTTTTAAACTGGCATCCACCGCGCCACCGCCCTCAGAATTACCGGTAATTTCCTGGTTATTAATCCGCAATGTCACTTTGGCATTGGGTATTTCCCCTGTTTCTGAACAAACCTTCAAGGCAATCAGCTTGATAATTTCATCTTCGGCTTCAAAACCCGCCTCTGAAATCAACATCTGTAAATCTTCATCAAAAATTTCGTGTTTCTTATCTGCCAATTGTTTAAAGCGCGAGAACGCCTCGTTTAATTCAGCTTCAGAAGTAAACTCAAAACCCAGTTCGGTGATGCGACTTTTAAAGGCATTTCGACCCGAATGCTTGCCTAATACCATCCGGTTAGCCGACCAGCCAACATCTTCAGCGCGCATGATTTCGTAAGTTTCGCGGCTTTTCAACACGCCATCTTGATGGATACCCGCTTCATGTGCAAACGCGTTAGCACCCACAATCGCCTTATTGGGTTGCACTGGAAAGCCAGTAATCGATGACACCAGTTTGGAACACGTTAAAATTTCACGGGTATCAATTCGGGTTTGGCAATCGAATACGTCATGACGCGTACGCACCGCCATCACCACTTCTTCCAATGACGCATTACCGGCGCGTTCACCCAAGCCGTTAATGGTACATTCCACTTGTCTTGCACCGTTCATAACAGCCGCCAAGGAATTGGCCACCGCAAGTCCTAAATCATTGTGGCAATGTACCGAAAAAATCGCCTTGTCAGAGTTGGGAATACGCTGTATCAAACTGGCGATAGTCGCGCCAAACTGCTGTGGCACGCTGTAACCTACGGTATCCGGTATGTTAAGCGTTCTGGCACCGGCATTAATGACCGCTTCCAAAATACGACATAAGAAATCTTCATCAGAGCGCCCTGCATCTTCCGGGGAGAACTCCACATCGTCGGTGTACTGCCGCGCACGTTTTACCGCGCGTACCGCATGCTCAATCACTTGCTCCGGTGTCATCTGCAATTTCATTTGCATGTGTATCGGCGAGGTTGCAATAAAGGTGTGAATACGTGATTGTTTAGCACCTTTAAGCGCTTCACCGGCTCGGTCTATGTCTTTATCTAAGGCTCTGGCTAAACCGCATACGGTACTGTCTTTGATAATATTAGCAACCGCTTGCACCGATTCAAAATCGCCGGGACTTGCGGCTGGAAAACCGGCTTCGATAATATCAACGCGTAAGCGTTCCAACGCCCGCGCTATTCTGACTTTTTCATCGCGGGTCATAGAGGCACCAGGGCTTTGCTCGCCATCGCGCAAAGTGGTATCAAATATAATTAATTTGTCTTTCATAAAAACGCCATTCAGGTAGAACACGCCACCCATTGTGGCATGTTATAAAATAAGATAGGTTTGGAAGTGTTTAATACAAAGATGGATGCCCGTTAGGGCAGGAATCTTAAAGACAGGAACGCAGCGCCACAAAAACAGTTGTTTGTGGCGGCGCTAAAAGCAGATGTAGATGTTGTGTTATATTCAATCATAGCAAGACTATACGCCGATCAAAGTAGGCACTCAAGCAGATTTTACGGCTTATGCGCTTGCATTCTGCGCTTACGCCGACGCATGATCAAAGTGATTACCGGCCCTGAAACCGCATAAGCCAAAAATAACAAAAATAACATAGTCTGTGGCTGCGCCATGATAAAAGCGATGCCTAACATGACCGAAATAGCGACAAAAAACGGCACTTTTCCTTTAAGATCAATCTCTTTAAAGCTGGAATAGCGAAAGTTACTTACCATGAGCAAGCCGGTACTCATGGTTAACAGCACCGCAATATAGCTTAGCGATTCGGGATTATAGCCACGATCCAAACAAAACCAAATAAAACCAGCCAAAACCGCCGCTGCCGCAGGACTGGGTAAACCCTGAAAATAGCGTTTGTCTGCTGTGCCCACTTGGGTATTAAACCGTGCCAAACGTAATGCACCGCCTGCGGTATGCACAAAAGCCGCAAATAACCCTAGCTTTCCTAAACTGAAAAATGCCCATAAATACATCACTAAGCCCGGTGCTACACCAAATGACACCATGTCAGACAAACTGTCGTACTGCACACCAAATTCACTTTCAGTATTGGTTAATCTGGCAACGCGCCCGTCCAATCCATCTAATATCATAGCAACAAAAATGGCAATAGCAGCAGTTTCGAAATGGCCGCTCATTGCTGAGGTAATTGCATAAAAACCGGAAAATAAAGCGCCTGTGGTAAATAAATTAGGTAATAAATAAATCCCACGTCGGCGAATAGAACGTTTTTCTGTAATCATATTTGTCTCCGATATCATCCTTGTGCTTAATGCGTTAACGCGGCAAACGGGATCGCTAAGCTTAAATTATACAATAATTAAACGTTGCCGCAGCTCCAACTTTTCAAAACAAAAAACGAGTTGTTAATGTTTACCACATAAAAAAGGCAGCCTAAAGCTGCCTTTTTTATTAATGAAAAACCAGCTTACAGTTTTTCTTTAATACGGGCAGCTTTACCGGTCAAATCACGTAGATAATACAGTTTAGCACGACGGACATCACCACGACGCTTAACTATAACTTCACTGATGATAGGGCTGTGCGTTTGAAAAACACGCTCAACACCGGTGCCATGCGAAATTTTTCTGACTGTAAAAGCAGAATTTAAGCCACGGTTACGCTTAGCGATAACAATACCTTCAAAAGCCTGGATTCTTTCACGCTCGCCTTCTTTTACTCTAACTTGTACCACAACAGTGTCACCTGGATTAAACTCCGGAATTTGTCTTAACTGTTCGTTTTCCAATTCATCAATAATATTACTCATTACCACACCCTAGTTAACTTCAACTTTAAACTGTTTGAGCAGACGCTGTTGCTCTGCACTTAAATTCTTTTTTTCCAGCAAATCCGGTCTTCTTTGCCAAGTTCTACCTAAGGCTTGCTTCATACGCCAGCTAGCAATCTCGGCATGATTACCGCCGAGTAAAACCTTGGGGACTTCATAATCTTGTAGGCATTCTGGCCGCGTATAATGCGGGCAATCCAGTAAACCATCACTGTGAGAATCTTGACTAGCAGAATCTTCGTCACCCAATACACCAGGCAACAAGCGAACAATGGAATCTATGACCACCAGCGCGGCTAATTCACCACCACTGATAACATAATCGCCAATAGACCATTCATCATCACAATCCAACTCAACAAAACGCTCATCAATACCTTCATAACGCCCAGCAACCAAAATTAACTGTGATGTCTGAGCGGCTTCTGCCAACAAAGATTGGTTAATTACCTTACCTTGTGGGCTCAAATAAACTACTTTTGCTGTCGCACCTGAGCTTTGTTTTGCAGCTTGAACTGCATCATGCAAAGGTTGATATTTCATCACCATGCCAGGACCACCACCGTAAGGTCGATCATCCACTGTTTTGTGTCTGTCGTGGGTATAATCCCTAGGGTTCCACGTATTCACACTGACGATGTCGCGTTCTAAAGCGCGTCCTGTTACACCGTAAACTACAGCCGCTGAAATCATCTCAGGAAACAAGGTTATAACGTCAAAATGCATCATGACAATTAAAAATCAAGTTCCCAATCAACCACCATTAAACCGGCTGCCAGATCAATACTGATAATAGTTTGACCTTGCAAAAACGGAATGGCGCGATCTCTCTCGCCTTTAACGATAACAACATCGTTAGCGCCAGTTTCCATCAGGCTATCGACAATGCCGAAATCACTTCCTTGCGTGTTTTCAACCCGTAAACCAACCAGATCAAACCAGTAATACTCGTTGCCAGCCACCTTAGGCAATCGGCTTTGCTCAACCAGAATATCCCAACCTGCCAGAGTAGCGGCAACATCTCGGTCGGAAATACCTTCAATTTCAGCAACAATAGCTTTACCCTGAACCCTACCACCCAGTACTTTAACACGTTTAGTGTCAGTGCCTTTTTGCAGCGTCCACGGGGAATACTTGATAATGTTATCAGTCGGTTCGGTAAAAGAATACACTTTGACCCAACCTTTAATACCAAAAACGCCAGAAATTTTCCCAACGTTAATCAGTTTTGGTGTAGTCAAAAGTTACGCAGCAGCCTTCAGCGCATCTTTAATCAATTTCGCAACGCGTTCAGATGGCTGGGCGCCGGTCGCTTTCCAATATTCAACACGGGCGTTGTCTAAACGCAATCTTTCTTCATTGCCGCGTGCTAAAGGATTAAAAAATCCAACACGTTCAATATAGCGACCATCACGTGAACTTCTGCTATCAGTTACTACAACGTGGTAAAAAGGGCGATTTTTAGCGCCGCCTCTTGAAAGACGAATGGTTACCATTCTTAATTCCTCAAAATCATTTAGTCATTGTTAATCCACCTATTGTACGCGATTTTTTGCATAAGTGAAAAACAAAATAAAACTACCGGTAATCTAGCGTCGCATACCGCCGCGTATATTACCTTTCATACCGCGCAACATATTGGCCATATTGCCGCCTTTTATTTTTTTCATCATTTTTTGCATCATCAGATATTGCTTGAGTATGCGATTGACATCTTGCAGTTGTTGCCCCGCACCGTCGGCAATACGTTGTTTACGCGTGCCTTTAATCAAATCAGGATGCTTGCGTTCTTGTTCGGTCATTGAACATATAACCCCAATCTGGCGGGAAATTTCTCTGTCGTTAATCTTGGCTTTCATTTCCGGCGTAATTTTTCCAAGCCCGGGCAATTTATCAATCATGGAACTGACGCCACCCATCTCTTGCATTTGCTGCAATTGCTCACGAAAATCATTCATATCAAAAGGCTTGCCCTTTTGCATTTTCTTGGCAAATTTTGCTGCGCGGTCTTTGTCGACATTTTGCTCAATTTGCTCAATCAAGCTGAGCATATCGCCCATACCCAAAATACGGGAGGCCAAACGATCGGGATGGAAGGGCTCTAAAGCATCGGTTTTTTCACCAGACCCCATGAATTTAATCGGTTTCCCGGTAATATGGCGTATCGATAATGCTGCGCCGCCACGCGCATCACCGTCTGTCTTGGTAAGGATAACACCGGTTAATGGCAGGGCATCATTGAAGGCCTTAGCTGTAATCGCAGCATCCTGGCCCGTCATGCTATCGACCACAAACAAGGTTTCGATAGGATTGATAGCCGCATGCAGGGCTTTAATTTCGCCCATCATTTCATCATCAATATGCAAACGGCCTGCGGTATCGATAATAAGGACATCCAGGAACTTTCTTTTCGCCGCTTCAATAGCGTTTTTGGCAATGTCGACTGGATTTTGACTGATATCACTGTCATAAAAATCAAGCCCAACATCTTCCGCCAAAGTCTGCAACTGTTTAATCGCAGCAGGCCGGTATACGTCAACACTCACTACGCCGACTTTTTTCTTTTGATTTTGCTTTAACCAGCGCCCCAGTTTGGCAACCGTAGTGGTTTTACCTGCCCCTTGCAGACCCGCCATGAGGATGATAGCAGGCGGAACGGCTCTCAAATTCAAACTTTCATTGGCCGCACCCATTACCTTAACCAGTTCAGCCTGAACCAGCTTAATCATGGCTTGCCCTGGCGATAGGCTACTTTGAACCTCTTGCCCCAGAGCCCCTGCCTTGACCTGCTCAATAAAGTCCGTTACCACCGGCAAAGCAACATCCGCTTCAAGCAAGGCCATGCGGACTTCCCGCAAGGTGTCCTTTATATTATCCTCAGTCAGTTTGCCTTGGCCCTTAAGCTTTTTAAGGGTGCCGCTGAGTCGATCACTTAAATTATCAAACATATCTTAGGTTTTTATTATTACGCCAAAGGAAACCACGTTCCAGCACAAATGCACTAGGACTATTTTGGCGGTTAGTTTACCATACTCAACAAAACCTTTGCACCCGCTGTGAGGCCAGTCAGTCCGTTAAAAGGCTAACTGTCTTAGAAGAGCGGGCAAAGTGTTTATAATCGATAGACACTGATGCGACACGGGTGCAACTAACTCTCAGACAAAAACCCAATGACTATCTTGATACTTGGCATTTCCGCCATCGTTGCGTACCTGAGCGAAACCGGCCTGATTATTAGGCAGTTTTACCAGAATAATACTTCCAAAACGCCTTATTTAGCTTGGCTAGGCGTGCTCGCACATTTTTTATATACCGCTGTTAGCGTTCAACACAATAACGCATTCAACTTTGGCTTTTTTACCATCAGTTCTCTGATTGCTCTGGTCGTCAGCTTATTACTGCTGTTAACAGCCTTGAATAAACCCGTGATACAGCTGGGCATTATTTTATTCCCTCTTACTGGTTTGATGCTGGCACTGGAAATGATTTTTCCCCAAGAAGCTCATCGGCTACTTATCAACAACTGGCAGATGAATGCCCATATCCTGAGCTCGGTAATTGCCTTTGGGTTGTTAAACATTGCTGCTTTGCAAGCTATTTTGCTGTATATCCAAAATCAACAACTCAAAAGCCATCCGCCCAGGCGTTTTATACAAAAACTGCCCTCACTACAAACAATGGAGCTTTTACTGTTTCAAATGCTGGGCACTGGGATTTTTTTTCTGACCGTATCGTTAGGCAGTGGCTTTTTATTTATTGAAGACTTGTTTGCACAGCATTTAGTCCATAAAACCGTATTGTCGATATTGGCATGGGTTATATTTTCAGGCTTATTGATCGGCCGAAGCCGCTATGGATGGCGCGGCAAAACCGCCATACAATGGACACTGATTGGATTTATTGCGTTACTGCTGGCTTATTTTGGCAGTAAGCTGGTATTGGAATTAATTCTACAAAGACAATAAATTACTCTTCTCAACCTTACCCAAAGCTTGCAAAATGTGGCAAGCACAAAGCAAGTTAACATTACGCCACTGAGCTAACATTAGCTTTACTACTTCGTATCGCAGGTAAAAACAAGCGGAATAGTTCACACAACCAGTGTGAAATACCTCACTTACAAGCTGGCTTGATCTCCTTATACTGTAAGCGTGATGAAAAATTCACCACAGTAAATAATTAAACCTTAGGAGACAGCAAAAATGAAACACAAAATAAAAGCAATTATGTTTGGCATCAGTCTTGGATTAATGGGACAAGCGCAAGCAGCTGAAAATTGTTCAGTCTTGTTAGATGATTTAATGGCTTGGGCTAAAACTCCTATATTCGGAGAAAATTCGATTGGAGTTACCATGACGACCAACGTAAACACGAGAAAATTTGCAAGCTACACTACGGCAAGTTTGGATTATAAGCCCGGATTTTTCACTAAATTTGGCTTTATCTCAGAACGTTTACTCGGGGATGGTGAAACATATTTCAGCGATAGGACTTGGGACAATGCGTCTCCAGGATGCACCGGCTTTTGTTTTTCTGACCTACAACCCTTTTCTCCAAAAAAGAAAGACAAGGTACGCATTGCGTTGACCAAATATCTTGGCGATGTCACTAAAGCCAATGTTTCCATTACTTTATTGAGCTGGGGCAATGCTAAAGTCAACTTTGTAGCCCAATGTGATAACAAGCATATTTATGGCTTTAAAGCCGACCAGCATGGCACACATTTATATGATTTAACTTTCAGCAAAGATCAGATTAATTTTCCAAAGTAAAAGCACTAAGGTAACTCGATCTTTACAGGCAACCCGCATGAAGCTGGAGTAATGCGGGAATACCCTAATAGAAACCCGTCGATTTTTTAGGATTTTTATTGATGTAGAGAAGAATTCAAGAAATTTAACACGACTTTCCTACTCATAAATAACAAATATAGCCCACCAAACTAAACGATATACCCTTACGATACCGCATCAATCTGACTAACAATCTCACTTGAAGCCAGTTCCAAACCGTATTTATAACATTCGCAGGCTTTGTCTTTTTCATTTTGTGCAAATAACACATCACCCAGCAATTGATAGGCTTGAACAGTGGGTTCAATTTGAATACTTTGTGACAAATAATCCTCGGCTTTTTGTGGTTCGCCGACTTTAATGCTTAGTTTACCCAAAACATTTAATAAAACAACATCCTTAGAATGTAAGCTAAGCCATTTTTCAGCCACGGCAAATTGTTTAGCGCTATCTTCAGATTGCACACTGCCAAACAAAACCAGTAAGGTTTCATCCCAATTAACTGACAGCAGCTTAGTTAATTCTTCTTCAACTTTTGCGCTCGCCCCCGCATTAATCATGGCAGCAAAATAAATTGCCGACAAGCCATGCATTCGTTTGATATAACTTGGAATATCTGCCCACAGCGTTTGAATTTCCTGAGCATTGCCACGTTCTGCGGCCTGCTTCAATAAGTTACTGAACGCTTCTGCTTCCAATAATTTGATTTCAGCTTCCATCATGACCTTATTTTTGTTTAAGGTCGGAATCAATTTACGGATATTTTCCCAGTCACCCAGATTTTGATAGGTCTGGTGCAATAACCTTAAAACACTGGCATGGCTGGGATCTATCGAATGCAACTTGGTTAAGGTTTGCAGGGCTTGATCAAACTGATTGCCTGATAAACTTAGCTCTGCATGAGTCAAACCTACTGCCAGATCAGACCCTGGCGCTTTATCTGAGGCTATTTTTAAATATTCATCACGCTTTTCAAAAGCGCCGCGCGACTGCGCCGCCCTCGCCGCGGTCAAATAATGCAGCAACGGCGCACCACTGTGCGAGGCATGTTTAATTAATGCTTTTTCAGCTTTTTCAAAGTTACCTTCGGCAGAATCAACCAAGCCTGCGATCAGTGCTTCCTGAGAGCGATTGAACTTAATGCGCTTGCCCCGATTTTTAAGCTGCTTAGGCATCTTAACTAACCAGCCCATGACCCTGAAAAAGTTATAACAAATATAAAAACCAATAACCAGGCTGATCGCAAATACAACCAGCGAAGTTTCCATTGACCATTCGCCTATGCCAATCAGCACATAGCCTGGCGTTTCAAAACCACCTAACCATTTGTTAAGCAAAAAAACAACGATAATAGCCAGCAACAACGGCCCTAGAAGATAAAGTAGTTTTTTCATTATTATTCTCTAGTTATTGCCGGGCAAATACTGCTTTATTTTTTCAAGCACTTTAGCCGCTAACGGCTTGTCTTCTTCCGGTTGCTGGTTTTGAGCCTTATTACTCTCAGCCGGTTGCTGACCATCAGTACTGGGCGATTTTTCTTCGACAGAATTTACGATTGGCTCGCTCTTAGGCTCAACTTGTTCAGCTGACGGCTGAACTGGCGCTGCTTTAGGCATTGACAATTGAGATAGCGGCACAGAGTCCACCTCAAGCTTAGGATCTACTTTAGGCTCTACCTGAACGTTTGTCACGGATGGCACAGCCTGAACCGGCGCTGCATCAGGAGCTTGAACACTATCCACAGGTTTAACAGGGTCAATGGATTTTTCCCCCTCAACAACCTGAGCATCAACACCGGTATCGTTAGAACTTGTTGGCTCCGGCTGCATGCCTTTGTCGGTTTCAATACGCAAGTTGGTAATATCTCTGAGCATTTTTAAGGAAACACTGATATCAGGAAATTGACTGCGAATTTTAATACTTTCAAAACGATTCAATTCAGCGACAAACGCTTTAGTCTCACTATTCTGGGTAAACTGTTGGTCAACCCATTGCTTAACATCCACCAAACCTGCTTTATAGAGCGGTTCATTTTGTTGCACTAAGGCGATTTTAACTATTTCTAGCTTAACACGGAGTTGTTCACGAATAAACTGCGCTTGTTCTGGCGTTAATATTTCCTTAACCGATTTATCGCTATGCTTGATAGTAACAATTTCACTAAGCTTATTTTTGGCAGCGCCCAATAAACTATCGTCACTATCGGTAGATTTACCTGATATTTCAGGCAATTTACCAGCATAAGGCAATGACAATACTAAATTATTAACGCGCGATTCCAAAGCCTGTATTGATGAATACAAGCCCACCACATCAACAGACTTAACATCAGTGAGCGCGGCAATATCCTTAATCACTTGATCGCGTACTTTAAACGCCGACGCATCGCCGCTTTCACGCAAGCGCTGATCAGCAGCTTCAAGGGCTTGACGCGTGGTATTCACGTCACCAATCAAATACAAACGTTCATTGGCCACACTGAGCAAATATTCGGCATCTGCAATCAACCAGTCACCGCGAGTTTTACCCAGTTGGCGTTGCAACTTTAAAATAGACTCGCCCAAGTCTTTGCGTGTGTTATCCAATTTTTCATTATGCAAATTAGAAAAATCGCTAATCGTCTTATTGAAACGAGCATCTTTATTGGAAATATCGGCCTGCAGCGCCGCTATTTGCGACTCAATAGCAGCAAGTTGCGTTTGGTAACCACCCAACTGCTTAGTCATCTCGTTTCTGACTTCGCCGCTAAAACCCTCTTGTTTAGCGCGTAACTGGCTGAGTACAAAAAACCCTACGCCTGCCAAACCAATTACAAGTAGCAAAATTGTAGCGCCAAACCAGAATCCGCCGCGCGACCGAGGTGGGTGTTTATTTTCACCCACAGGTGATTCTTGTTGTTCTATTAATTCAGCCACTCTATGCTCCTGTTACATACGTTGTTACTGTTTCAAGAATTGCTGTATCCGAAGGATGTTTCGTCACAGCGACTCGCTCAAATCCCATCTCCACAGCCACGCACCTTATTCTTTCACTCATCACAACTAAAGGTACTTTTAAGAGTTGTTGATGCGCCTCAGCACCTATGATGACTACTAAATTCTGTAATATTTCAACACTGGTGGCGGTAACCACATCTAATGTATTTGTTGTCAACAAAGCAAGCACATACGAATTATCCACGCGGGGAATTATTCGGTTATAAACTTCTAAATAGTTAACTTTAGCACCACGCGCCCGCAAACTACTGGCTAAATCCTCACGCCCACCGCTGCCTCGGACGATTAAAAAACACTGTCCATCAATGGCTTGCATTTGCGGCATCGCTAGCAATGCTTCGCTGCTATGCAGTTCTGTAGGCATTAAATCCACAGCCATGCCTGCTGATTGCAAAGCTTGTGCAGTAGCAGGCCCTATTGCAACTACACCTAATGAATGATTGTGAGGTATTTTGCCACTATTCGCCTTAACTGCAAAATTTACCGCATTTGCGCTAATAAAAACAAGCCACTGAAATTCACTCAAATTTGCCATTTTTTTTTGGATATTGACACGGTCTTCATGCTCAACAATAGCAACAGTAGGCAAACAAATCGCCTCGCCACCGTGCTCAGCAATCAACTCACTTAGTTTGTTTGCCTGATCTACGGGGCGTGTGACTAAAATACGTGCACCGTTTAGCGGTTTCATTCGTGATATAAATCCTGCAAAATTTTATCCGCACCCTGCCCCAATAAATCTTCGGCAATCTCACGACCCATCGCCTCGGCATTATTAAAATGTCCACTGCGTTCTGCACGGTACAAGACACTGCCATTGGGATGCCCCACCAAACCCCGCATAAACAATTCATCGCCTTGCAATTGTGCAAAACCAGCAATCGGTACTTGGCAGCCGCCACTCAAACGAGCATTCATGGCACGTTCCGCACTAACGCACACGCCGGTTTCACGATCGTGTAAGTGCGCGAGCATAGTATTTATCTCGACATCATCAACGCGGCACTCAATACCAATCGCGCCCTGACCAATCGCTGGCAAGCTGACTGATGGCTCCAAACATTCAGTAATGCGATTCGCCATACCTAAACGTTTAAGTCCCGCAGAAGCCAGGATAATAGCATCGTATTCGCCTGCATCCAGTTTAGCCAAGCGTGTGTTGACGTTACCGCGTAGCGGTATGATCTGTGCGTTTGGAAATAAGCTACTGATCTGGCATTGCCGGCGCAAACTGGAGGTACCAATACGGGCGTTTCCAGGCAAATCTCGTAACGTGGCATAATGATTGGACACAAACGCGTCGGTCGGATCTTCACGCGTTAAGATAGCGGCCAGATGCAAACCTTCTGGAAAATCCACCGGCACATCTTTCATGGAATGCACGGCAATATCAGCCTTACCTTCCAGCATACCTAGCTCTAACTCTTTAACAAACAGGCCTTTACCGCCCACTTTAGCCAATGGCGTATCCAATATTTTGTCGCCGCGCGTCACCATTTTAACCAGCTCCACACTAATATCTGGGAACGCCAATTGTAAACGCTCTGCAACATGCTCTGCTTGCCACAGTGCTAAAGGGCTCTGGCGCGTGGCGATACGAATAATTTTGTCAGTCAAAGGGCAATCCATTATTTCTTAAAATATAGGCCTTATTGTAACTCTAATTTTTAAGATGATAGAGATTGGCGATATTTTAATTTCCCCAAAAATGTCATATTCATTAAGTTGTAACGAATACGAAGTCACCCAGAATTCTTCAATCGCAACTAATTTCACTGGATAACCGTAAGCAATCTGAAAGCACTATCCTATCAATCACCCTGAATCAATCACTATAACCCTGAAAAATACAGTAAAATGACCGGCTTTTATCCTTAGCCAGGCAGACCAATCAAAGTCCTATGAAGCATTATAAAATTGCAGTATTAGCCGGAGACGGCATCGGCCCCGAAATTACCCGCGAAGCCCTTAAAGTTCTCAAACTCATAGAAGAACGTAACGATGTGGCTTTTGAATTAATGCCTGCCGCGTTTGGTGCATGTGCCTATTTTGAAACTGGCAATGCCTTCCCGCAAGCTACCATGGACATTTGCGATCAAGCCGATGCTATTCTTAAAGGCCCGATTGGTTTAAGCCACGAAGAATCCAAAAAAATTCCTATTGATAAGCAACCCGAACGCGGTGCATTGCTGCCTATGCGCCGTCGCTACAATACTTACGCCAATTTTAGACCGGTTTCCTTGCCCAAAGCGTTGGCGCATTTTTCACCGCTCAAAGCCGAAATTATCGGGGAAGGCATTGATCTGGTCATCGTACGTGAATTAGTGGGCGGCCTGTACTTTGGCCAAAAAGAAAGCGGTGTTAACGCACAAGGTTTACGTTACGTCAAAGAAACCCTGGAATATGACGAACTGCAAATCCGCCGTATCATGCACCAGGCCTTCAAATTAGCCAATAAACGTCGAAAATTACTGCATAATATCCACAAAAGCAATGTGCTAAAATCGAGCGTATTGTGGAATGAAGTCATGGAAGAAGTGGCGGTGGAATACCCTGATGTGACTGTACACAACATGCTGGTCGATTCTGCTGCGACTGCCTTGTGTCTTAATCCTACACAATTTGATGTCATGGTGATGGAAAATATGTTTGGTGACATTTTAAGCGATCAAGGCGGCGGTATCTTAGGCTCATTAGGCTTAATGCCATCCGCTTGCCTGGGTGATGACAAAGCCTATTACGAACCGTCACACGGCTCAGCGCCTGATATTGCCGGTAAAAATATCGCCAATCCGTATTCCATGATCGGCTCTGTCGCCATGATGCTGGAAAACAGTTTCGATATGGCTGAAGAAGCCAAGAATGTCTGGGCAGCGATGCAAGCCGTGTTCAGCGATGGTTATTCCACTGCCGATTTATCTAAAGCTGGCAGCGGCGTCACCATGATCAGCACCGAACAATTTGGCGATAAAGTGGTGGAAAAGCTTAAAGCTATGCCAAAAGTCGGCTAAGCCAAGAGCGCTGGAAATCAAACCGGCTCATCTAAAAATATTAGAGTGTACGGTGTGCCGCTCATAGTTCGACAAGCTCACTACGAACGGCACACCTTCACCTGTCCGGCCTTAAGTTGGAAGCCGAAAATAGCGTATTGTCATTTCCGGCTTTAACACGGATAGTTGTTTGTATTAACGTCTCTCTATGGTAATGTTTGCCCAACATGGAATTCCCTATCGCTTTTACTAGTTCTTATTTGTTCGCTTTTCTAATGGGATTAGCGAGTAGCCTGCATTGCATTGGTATGTGCGGATCTATTATTGGCACATTAACCTTCAGCCTTAGCCCCGAAATACGCAATAACAAAAAACGCTTATTACCATTTGTATTTAATTACAATTTTGGCCGCGTTACCAGTTATACAGCCGCTGGTGCGCTGGCGGGGCTTGCCAGTTCTGTTGTTACATTGCCCATTCCAGGCTTTGATGGCCACCGAGTATTACAAATAGTTTCTGCCTTGATTATGACCGGCGCAGGTCTTTATATCGCAGGCTGGTTTCCCCGTTTTGCCTATATTGAAAAACTGGGGATGAATTTTTGGAAACTCATAGAGCCATTTGGTCGAAAGCTCATGCCCATCAAAACCCACACGCGTGCCTATTTATTTGGTTTAGTGTGGGGCTGGTTGCCTTGCGGTTTAATTTATTCGGCGTTAGCCTTAGCCGCCACCACCGGAAATATTCTGCAAAGCGCACTCACCATGTTATTTTTCGGACTGGGCACTTTACCGGCAGTCATGGGCGTAGGTATAATGACCGGTATTCTTAAAAAGCTGTCTACCATGCAAAGATTCAAACAGGCAATTGGCCTATTTATGATCGCTCTGGCATTGTTGGCGGCTATGCCCTGGTTAAATCCCATGGCACTCATTACAACGTCGCACACTGGGTTACACTAAAGAGGTTAGGCCATGAATTCTTTTAATGCCATTATCAGCAAATCGCCTGTTTTGGATACTGTTATTCGTAGCGCAAAAATAGCCGCTGCTACCGATGTCACTATCTTACTTAAAGGCGAAACAGGTACCGGTAAAGAAATACTGGCGACCGCTATTCATCAAGCTAGTGCCCGCGCAGACAAAGCGTTTATTGCCTTAAACTGTGCTGCATTAGCCGAAAGCCTCATTGAATCTTCGTTATTCGGCCATAAAAAAGGTTCTTTTACCGGTGCAACAAGCGCCCATGAAGGGATTTTTCAGGCTGCTAACGGCGGCACACTGTTTTTAGATGAAATCAATTCACTTCCAATTACTGTGCAAGCCAAGTTACTGCGCGTTATTGAAACCGGTGAGTGCATGGCTGTTGGAGATACAGAAGCTTATACCGTTGATGTACGCATTATTGCCGCCAGCAATGCCAACCTTGAAAAACAAATTGCCGACGGTGAATTTAGACGCGATTTATACTTTAGACTCAACGTTGTGCCGCTGGAATTGCCACCGTTAAATCAACGCGCCGAAGATATTGATTATTTAGTGGCGCACTTTTTGACTGTCTTTGAAAAAACCCACCACATTACCGCACCTAAATTTAGCAAACAATCTTTAAAAGCGCTAAAAGCCTATCATTGGCCCGGAAACATTCGTGAGCTGCGCAATTTATGCGAAAGGCTGTGTATTCTGCTGGCAGATCGCGTTATTGAGCCTGAAAACTTGCCTTTAGAATTTAGCAATTACAAAAACCATTCGCCATCATCCAACGATTTTGTTTTACCCGAATCGGGCTTATATCTTGATAATTTGGAAGCTGATTTGATTCATCAAGCCTTAAACCGCACTAAAGGCAATCGCAGTAAATCGGCAAAATTATTAGGCTTAACACGCGACACTTTGCTTTATCGTATGCAAAAGCATGGTTTTGCAACGCACTGATATTTTGTGGGCATCCATTTAAGTTGATAAAAGCTGTAGGTTGGGCTGACGTCAGGAACCCCAACACATGATGCACCGTATCCTTTGTCACATTTAAATGTGACTGATCTACAAGCATTTTATCCACTGAACCGTCACATTATCACTGCCCCCGTTAGCACGCAAAACCGATAACTGCGCCAATTTACCTAGGTCAGCTTTGCTGCTGTCAGGTTGCGCCAATTGCAACAACTCTTGTTCTTTTACATTACCCCAAAAACCATCGCTACACAGAATAAAGCTATCCCCTTTTTTTTTGCCTGGGTAAATATTAACTTCAACAGGACTGGTATGTAGCGCATTAATGCTGCGCGTTAGCTTATTTTGCCCGGGATGTTTTGCCATTTCCTGGTCGGTAATAACGCCTTCATTAAATAATTGCTGAGGCAGGGAATGATCACGGGTACGCCATAAAACCCGTTGCGGTTCCATTCGGTATACCCGCGAATCCCCGCAATGTCCGGTTAATACAATATCCTCATCCATATAAAGAATGGCACAGGTGGTATAAGCCTGATAACTGGCAATGTCATCAGCAAACAGATTTCTCATCTCAATGACAGCGGCATCCACCCATTGGGTAAACACCGTTACGGGATTTTTCTCTATGCGTTTACCATAAATATCGGCACACTTTAGCAGACCCTGACAAAAAAAACGTGAGGCTTTTTCACCGCCATAATGCCCGCCCAGACCATCAGCCACCACAAACAATGCGTAACGATCTTTTAGGACGTGTGCCATGTAATCCTGATTGGCCTCTCTATCGCCTGCTGAGGTTAATTGATAAAACTCGATATCCATTTATAACTCGGCATCAACTGGCGTGTAAGCGTGCATATTGCATAATGTCCTTTAAGTGTCTAACTGATTGCGCTAACCCAGAAAACAAAGCCTGAGCGATAAGGGCATAACCAATATTAAGCTCGACAATTTCAGGTATCGCGCAAATATCGGCAACATTGTAACTATCCAGACCGTGCCCTGCATTCACCTGCAAGCCAGCCTTATCGGCATAGTGTGCCGCGTGCCTAATACGCTGTAATTCCTGTAACTGCTGCGCCGGTTGCCTCGCCTGCGCGTACGATCCTGTGTGTAATTCAATAACCGGCGCAGCCATTTTAACAGCGGCATCTATTTGTGCTTCATCGGGGTCTATAAACAGTGATACTGCAATCCCTGCGGCGATTAATTTTTCGCAAGCAGATTGCACACGCGCATAATTAGCCACCACATCCAACCCGCCTTCGGTAGTCAATTCTTGGCGCTTTTCAGGTACTAAACAGCACGCAAACGGCTTGAGTTTTACTGCAATAGCCACCATTTCATCGGTTACCGCCATCTCCATATTAAGGCGGGTATGTATCATGTCTTTTAACAAAAACAGATCACGGTCTTGTATATGCCGACGATCTTCACGCAAATGCGCCGTAATACCGTCCGCACCGGCTTGCTCGGCAACCAGAGCCGCTTGCACAGGCTCAGGATACAGCCCACGCCGCGCCTGTCTTATGGTTGCAACGTGATCAATATTAACACCTAACAAAACCCTTTTCTTATTCATTGCTTATTCTTTTGATAATTTGGTTAATCACTTGCCTGCTTTTGAGCAGTCGGCCTTGCAGATAAAAGTCAATAACAGAGCGCATTAATAGTTTTGCTTCGCTCAATACTTGAGGATCGTGTAATGTTTTTGCACTGAGCGCCAATAAGGTACTGCCAGACAAATATCCCTGTGCATTTTCATAAGCGCCCTGCTCCACGTCAAACGCATATTTTTTTGCGGAATTAATCGGCTGTCCATTTAAAAAATCAAACTCCAACTGTAAGCCATAACCAATTTTTTCAATTAAATTTATTTCAAAAACCCGTAATACCGCTTCCAGCTCTGAGCCTGTCGCATTGGCAAGCTGAGCCAAACAAGTCATGTAATCAAAAAATACATCCGGATGCGGATCATGTTGATGTAGAAAACAAATTATCAACTCACTGACATAAAAACCACAATACAGCGCCAATCCATTCAACTCAAAAGGGGGTTGAGCCATCTCAACACTGGTAAGTAGTTTAAGCTCACCTTTACCCAGATAAGACACTGATAACGGAATAAAAGACTGCAATACGGCGGCCGTTTTCGATTTAGATTTTCTGACGCCTTTTGCCAATAAGGAAAAACGGCCAAAATCTTGCGTGAACACATCTATGATTACACTGGTTTCGCGGTATTGCCGCTGTTTTAAAATAAAACCAGGCTGCCCGTAAATAGCGTTACATGTCATTAAAACCTAAACTCTGCAAAGCGCGTTCGTTGTTAGACCAGCCTTTTTTAACCTTAACCCAAAGCTGTAAGTACACTTTTTGGCCAACCAGCCTTTCAATATCCAGACGCGCGTCAGTACCGATACTTTTCAGCATTTCACCTTGTTTACCAACAACAATGTTTTTTTGTGTTAAACGCTCCACCCAAATGACGGCGTATATTTTGGTAAGACCTGGCTTTTCCTGGTAAAGCCCAATTTCAACGGTAGACGCATAAGGCAATTCATCCCCTAAGCGACGGGTTAGCTTTTCCCGGATAATCTCAGCACACAAAAACCGCTCGGAGCGATCAGTGATTTGATCAGCATCGTAAATTAAATTACCTTCGGGCAATAACTTAAGTATCAAGCTTTCCAACTGGTCCAGATTATTGCCCTTTAACGCCGAGATAGGAATTAAATGCTCAAAAGGATAACGGTGTTGAGCCGTCGCAATAAAAGCCAAAATATCATCTTTGTCTTTTATTTTATCAAACTTATTAACCGCTAAAATGACAGGTAACCCGGCCTGCTCCAGTTTTTTGAAGATGATGTCATCGTACTCATGCCAGAATAAACCATCAATGAGCCAGACAATAACATCAACCCCCATCATGGTGGTGTCGGCGGTTTTATTCAGATAATGATTTAAGGCACGCTTGCCATCACCGTGCATACCGGGCGTATCAACATAAATAATTTGTCCGGCTTCTGTGGTATTAATACCGGTGATGCGATGCCGGGTAGTCTGCGGCTTACGGGAAGTAATGCTGATTTTTTGTTTCAGCAAATGATTCATCAAAGTTGACTTACCGACATTAGGACGGCCTATCAAAGCCACGAAACCACAATTCATTAATTAACCTTATTTAATAATTCAAGCATAAGCTCAGCTGCCGATTGCTCGGCTTTTTTTCTGGAAATACCAACACCGATACACGGTTCTGGCAATAAAGGAATGGTACATTTGACTTTAAATACTTGTTCATGGGCAAGTCCGGACATGGTAACCAAGCTATAATCGGGCAAATCTAGTTTTTTGGCCTGCATAAGTTCTTGCAATTGAGTCTTAGGGTCTTTTTGCCAGTTATCCAGTGTTAAAGACTGCAATCTCTCCATAAACAAACGCTCTATCCAGCGACGACTGGCCTCTATACCCTGATCGACAAACAAAGCACCCATAATCGCTTCCATAGCATCGGACAAAATAGAATCACGCCGAAAACCGCCGCTTTTTAATTCCCCTGCCCCCAGCAACAAATAATCACCTAACTGCACACTTCTGGCCAAATCCGCTAGTGAACTTTGGTTAACCAGACTGGCTCGTAAGCGGCTTAATACACCTTCACTGGCGCTGGGGAAAGCTTCAAACAGCTTTTCGGCAATCACAAAGCCTAAAATAGAATCGCCCAAAAACTCTAAGCGCTCGTTGTTATAAGAGCTTACACTGCGGTGCGTTAAAGCCAGGGCAAAAAGCTGTGGATCATTAAACTCTAAACCTAGCTTGTTACACAAGACCTGCGGCTTTTTAATCACTTATCTCCGACCTCAATCGCATCATTAAATTCCGCCAAAATACTTAAATTACCGATAAGTTTTTTAACTACTTCATATTGAATGGCAACTTTCAAATAACTTCCATTTTTGGTAATTTTGATATCATCCTGGGTCACATCGTAGACATAGTTCATATTAAAACGTTTTGACAAATCGTTTCTAATTTCAAATTCACTTTGACTTTGAACATTTCCAGCGGCTTCAAGAGCCTTCAGCGCGTTACTGACTTTACTGTGATCAAGATACACGGGAACAACCTTAACCCCTAGCAGGACAAAAAAACCGATCAGTCCCAAAAGCAAAAGCGTTGATATTAAAGTGAGACCCTGCTGACGATTAGACGATAATTTCATTTTTACTCCTCAAAAATTTTATTATTAACGCCTTAAAGTGTAGCCTATTTTAGAACAGTGCCTATCCGATCAAAATCAATGCCTTTATGTTCCCAGTCCCAGTTCATCCAGATAAAAAACGCTTTGCCCACTAAATTAGCTTCGGGCACCATACCCCAATAACGACCGTCATTGCTGTTATCGCGATTATCGCCCATGACAAAATAACTGCCTGGAGGCACGATATAATCGCCTTCCGCAGAGATTGCATCTTGTCTGATTAAAATACTGTGCTCAACGCCGACCAAATTTTCCGTTAAATGCTCCGCACCGGTCATATCATCACCCTGCCCTACGCCTTGGTAGCTGCCTAACGACACTTGTGCTGCGGGCACGCCATTAATGGCAAGTTGCTTGTTATGGTAAGAGACTTTATCGCCAGGCAAACCAATAACCCGCTTAATATAATCAACGGTAGGATCTTTAGGAAAGCGAAACACTACAATGTCGCCGTGCTGAGGCTCGTTGATTTCAATTATTTTTTTGTTGATGACCGGTAAACGTATGCCGTAAGTAAATTTATTCACCAATAAAAAATCACCCACTAATAAAGTCGGCATCATGGATCCGGAGGGGATACGAAACGGTTCTGCCAAAAATGACCGTAACAACAATACAATCAGTACAACCGGAAAAAACGATCTGGCATACTCGACCAGAATGGGTTCATTATTTTCGTCGAATACTTCGCCTCTGGATTTAAGGATCAGCAGATACGAGCCCCAGGTAACACCCGTAATTAAAGTGGCGAGAAAGAGAAAAAACGAAAAATCATAGTCCATAACAGTATGCTCAAAGTTTTAAAGGGATGAACGCTTTACGCAGCTATTCTTTATTAAGTTGTAAAACTGCCAAAAATGCTTCTTGAGGAATTTCAATGCTACCCACTTGTTTCATGCGTTTTTTGCCAGCTTTTTGCTTTTCCAGTAATTTTTTCTTACGGCTGATATCACCGCCATAACACTTGGCCGTTACGTTTTTACTCATCGCTTTTACGGTAGAGCGGGCGATAACTTTGGAGCCAATCGCAGCTTGTATAGCTACTTCGTACATTTGCCGTGGGATCAGCTCCTTCATTTTTTCGACCAGATCGCGGCCACGGTTATTGCTCAGATCCCTATGCACAATAATCGACAAGGCATCCACTTTCTCAGCGTTAATCAATACATCCAGCTTGATTAAATCGGCTTCCTGAAAACGTAAAAATTCATAATCAAAAGAGGCAAAACCACGACTGACCGATTTTAAACGATCAAAAAAATCTAACACCACTTCACTGAGTGGCATTTCATAATGCAAAGATACTTGCCGCCCTGCATACTGCATATCTTTTTGTACGCCGCGCTTTTCAATGCACAAGGTAATAACACTGCCCAAATAGGCTTCTGGCACTAAAATATTAGCGCGAATAATTGGTTCCCTGATTTCCTTAACGACACCGCCATCCGGTAATTTGGCCGGATTATCGACCATTAACACTTGGCCGGTTTGGGTGATGACTTCGTAAATAACGGTGGGTGCAGTGGTGATAAGGTCAACGTTGTATTCGCGCTCCAGGCGCTCTTGCACAATTTCCATGTGCAACAACCCCAAAAATCCGCAGCGAAAGCCAAAGCCTAAAGCTTGCGAAGTTTCCGGCTCAAATTGCAAGGAAGCATCATTCAGATTTAATTTGTTTAACGCTTGACGCAAGCCTTCGTAATCATCGGAACTGACCGGATACAAACCCGCAAAAACCCGTGGCTGTACGCGTTGAAAACCGGTCAATTGCTCTAATGCAGGTTTGTCTGTCCAGGTGACGGTATCGCCGACTGGCGCACCGAAAATATCCTTAATACCGGCGACGACATAACCGACTTCACCTGTGTTCAGTATGTCTTTTTCCAGGCGCTTAGGTGTAAACACACCCACAGAATCGGCAATAAAAGACTTACCGGTGGACATGATGGTAATCTTTTGTTTTTTGCGGATACTGCCGTGCATAATACGCACTAACGACACTACCCCAAGATAGCTGTCAAACCAGGAGTCGATAATTAAGGCTTGCAAAGGGCCGTCAATATTACCGGTTGGAGGGGGTACTTTAATAACCAACTGTTCTAATACGTCTTTAACACCCAAACCGGTTTTAGCACTGATCATCAATGCTTCATCGGCAGGAATGCCTATGACTTCTTCTATTTCTGTCAGCACGCGCTCAGGTTCTGCTGAGGGCAAATCAATTTTATTCAGTACCGGAACAACTTCCAAACCCTGCTCTATGGCGGTGTAGCAATTGGCCACGCTTTGTGCTTCAACACCTTGCGCGGCATCAACGACTAACAATGCACCTTCACACGCGGCTAGCGAGCGGGATACTTCGTAAGAAAAATCAACGTGGCCTGGGGTGTCAATGAAATTGAGTTGATAGGTTTCACCGTCCTTGGCTTTAAAGTCCAATGTCACGCTTTGCGCTTTAATGGTGATACCACGCTCCTTTTCTATGTCCATAGAATCGAGTACTTGCGCTGACATTTCCCTGTCAGTCAATCCACCACATAATTGTATAAAACGGTCTGCGAGTGTTGATTTACCATGATCGATATGCGCGATAATGGAGAAGTTTCTGATATGTTTTAAATCCACTTATTCTTCAATTGGTTATGTTGGATAAAGCACTAAGCTTTTATGAGTCATCGGATATTTCCCTAAAAATGGCTCTGTCGCTAAGCGTGCGTTTTTTGGTGGCTGATTATAACAGACATAATAGAATCAAGATCCTACATTGCTGTAGAATCTCAGAAAACGGGCTGATTCTTAGATTATTTGGTTACTCATTTAATCTGGGACACGTTTTGTAGGTTGGGGTGAGGTAACGAACCCCAACGATACGACGCATCATGTGTTGGGGTTCCTTAACGTCACCCCAACCTACGCCAGTAACATTACACTTTGTCTCACCTTTAAGTGGATAGACGATTATGTTTAGATTTGACTGCAATTAAGTTTGTTTACACAAAACAAAACTGCCCTGAATTAATTAAACAATTGCAACGCCAGCATAATGGCATCTTCGCGGCCATTTTCAGCCGGATAATAATCTTTTCTGATACCAATTTCGTTAAATCCCAGGCTCTCATAAAGACCAATAGCCCCCACATTGGATGGCCTGACTTCCAGAAATACCGTTTCCGCTTTGCCTCTGACAGAATCAATGACATGCTGCATCATTTTTCGGCCTATGCCCTGCTTTTGCTCACCGGGATCCACTGAAATATTCAGAATATGTGCTTCGCCGACTGCCACGGATACCAAACAATAGCCCAACACTTTGCCTTGTTCTTCACACACCCAGCAGTCGTAACCCACTCTAAAACAATCGGTAAAAATATCTTCCTGCCAAGGGAATGGATAATTTTTTATCTCAATATTCATAACATGAGGCAAATCGCTATGCAGCATGGTACGCATACGCATCAAATCGTTTCTGCTCACAGAATCGGGAAATATTTCCGCATAAAACTCTCTATCAGCATCGTAAATTACAAAATTCTTAATCTTGTCCAACAGCCCTCGCATAACTAACCTTTTATGTCTTGTGTGTTTGCATTGCCAATTGTAAATCCAGCCAAGCATTACGCTTTTCTGACGGGGTGCGCAACAAGTACGCGGGGTGATAGACTACAATAACTGGCGTATTATTTAAAGTATGGACTTTGCCGCGTAGCTGAGTTAACGGGGCGTCGATTTTTAATAAGGTTTGCGCCGCAATACGCCCTACTGCCAGAATTATTTTGGGTTTAAGCAAAGCACATTGACGTTGCAGATAGTCGTTACAGCTTTTGGATTCTGCCGGCTCAGGATCACGGTCATTCGGTGGCCTGCATTTTACAATATTGCTGATAAAGACATCTTCCCGATTTAAGCCCATAGCTCTGAGCATTTCCGTTAACAATAGTCCCGCATTACCGACAAATGGTAAGCCTTGCTCATCTTCATGTTGCCCTGGCGCTTCGCCAACAATCATCCAGTCGGCGTTTTTGTTGCCAGCACCAAAAACCGTCTGGGTACGGGCTTCACATAAAGCACAACGCGTACACACAGAAACTTCAGCTTGCAGGGTTTCCCAGTTATCGTTCGGTGTTGGTACAAACTGCTCAATCAATACTCCGGACTTATCAGCTTGATCTGCTTCTGGAGAGGGCAAGTCCACAGCATTGGATGCAACTTTCGGTATCCACACATCAATGCCCATTGCTTGAAGATAATGTAGTCGTGTCGCGTTATCCAAAACGAATGATTAGCCTTATCGGTATATTTATAAGCAGGGTTTAAGTAACATACAGCCTCTTTTGGCGTGATGAACAGCATGCCGATAAATTATAGTGTATGTATTTAATTATCCAGCATAGTGTAAATCAATTTACCCATTCTAAATATGTCTATCTCACCCAATACAACCGACACCGATGCTCTGTACCGAAAAATCGCCTGGCGTTTAATGCCGTTTTTATTTTTTGGTTATGTGGCAGCGTATATTGACCGCATGAACGTCAGCTTTGCAAAATTGCAGATGGCTGGTGATTTGGGCTTTAGCGATACTGTTTACGGCTTTGGCGCAGGTATCTTTTTTGTCGGTTATTTCTTTTTTGAAGTACCCAGCAATATCATGCTGCATAAGATTGGCGCACGCATTTGGCTGACCCGCATTATGCTGATGTGGGGCATAATCTCCAGCGCTATGATGTTTGTTGATAGCCCCTTAAGCTTTTATGGCCTGCGTTTATTACTGGGCATGGGTGAAGCAGGATTTTTTCCGGGTATAATTTTATATTTAACCTACTGGTTTCCCAATCGTTACCGTGCCAAATGCACTGCTGTGTTTATTTTTGGCATTGCTTTTTCGGGGATTATTAGCGGGCCGATTTCCGGCTGGATTATGGAAAGCCTGCAAGGTGTGCAGAATTTACAAGGCTGGCAATGGTTGTTTTTGCTGGAAGGTTTACTGGCGGTCATTTTAGGCTGCTTTGCGCCGCTTATCTTGCAGGATAAACCTGAAAATGCAGCGTGGTTAACAGCTGCGGAAAAACAGTTAGTCCGCGAGCATTTAGCCGCCGAGCAGCAACTGGCGGTCACTCAGCACTGCTCTTTTAAAGAAACCCTGGCCAATGTCACTATCTGGCTGCTTGCGGGTATTTACTTTTTGCTGGTGGCCGGTTTGTACAGCATTTCGTTCTGGTTGCCGCAAATTATCCATGATTTTGGCCAGTCCAGTTTGATTATCACCGGCCTACTCAGTTCTATTCCGTATATTTGCGCCAGCATTGGCATGGCGTTTATTGCGCATTATTCGGATAAACACAATGAGCGTTACCGCATTATGCAGGTGTGTATGGGGGTGGGCGCAGTTGGACTTTTTGCCAGCGCCTGGTTTCAGTCGCCAATTAGTCTGTCGCTATTGAGTTTATCGGTAGCGTGTACTGGCATTATGGCGTGTTTTTCGTTGTTTTGGACAATTCCAACCAAGATACTGTGCAATACCAGTGTAACCGCGGCTACCGGTATTGCCATGATTAATTCGGTGGGGGGTTTAGGCGGTTATATCGGCCCGTTTTTTCTGGGCTGGGTTAAAGACACCACGCATAATTTAAGTGCCGGGCTTTATGTGCTGGCGGTAGGATTGTTGATTGCTATGGGGTTATTAATGCTATTGCGGTTACGTATTAAGGTTTAAGTGGAAAGTTGTGTGAAGGACTTAGCAGGAATTGAATCTTGCAAAAGATAGATTAAAAAAATTAAGAGGTCTGAAATGAACCCACATATTGGCTCTGACTTTGACAGTTTTCTTCAGGAAGAAGGTATTTTTGAAGAAGTAGAAGCTGCGGCAATAAAAAAAGTGATTGCCGCCATGATTGTACAAGCGATGAATGAAATGCATATAAACAAAAGTGAAATGGCCAGACGTATGAATACAAGCCGGCCTCAACTGGATAGGCTACTTAACCCTAACTGTCATTCTGTTACCTTAGCCACACTAACAAAAGCAGCTGCCGCTGTTGGGAAAAAGATTTCAATTAGCCTTGAAGACAACACGCACAATCAGTTAGCTTGAATTTTTAGGCGACTCGCCTTATACCAACACCTGACAGCCACACTCCAAGCCGATAACAACCGGAGACACTTGCCGCGTGGTTCGGTCTTTACGGACATGGAGAACCAACAGTGTCAGCGGATCGAAGACGATGACGTCCTTAACGCCTTGAGACAGGTAAAAAGGCGGCCCAATCTCTAAATCCTTGGCCTCATAGCCTTTGCTGACGACTTCAATGACGGCCTCGGGAATCATGGTTAATGCCGAATCCTGTTCTTCTTCACTCGGCTCTCTGCAAAATATTGAGATATCGGGGCGTTTTAGTCCAGTAGGAAATTGAATATACACATCGACAGCATGAACACATTCACAGCCTGACTGGGCATTATCGGTTTTAGTTATGCCTTGCACAATACGTTCTATATGTTTCTGATGACGATAAACAGGCTGCGCTTCCCAGATGTGAAGACCGTTGACGATTTCAAGGCGAATTCCAAGCTCGGTGGCTTGAAGCAGGATGGGCGATAGGCTCATGGCTTACTCTCCCTTTTAGGGCATTTATTTATTAATTTATGCGGGCCATGATAACACCCCAGCTAATGTAGGGTGTTGTATAAAACTAATTCGAGGCTTGTATTTTATGTCTTAATATACCAATATATGGTATATATTGGTAATTTGGAGGCGGTCATGGCAAAAAACACAAGTATTACTTTAGGCAATCATTTCGATTCTTTCATCTCTCAGCAGCTAGAATTTGGCCGATACGGCTCTGCGAGTGAAGTTGTTAGGGCGGGATTAAGGTTACTGGAAGATTCCGAAAGTAAGCTTCAAGCGCTTCGGCAAATGTTAATTCAGGGGGAAGAAAGCGGTATTGCCCACTACAATTATCAAGATTTTTTGGCCGAGTTAGACGAAATGACAAGTAAATGAAGTTATTTGAACTCAGTCACTCTAATTGATTTCATCTTTTTCCATGACCAACGAGAAAGCCGACCAGACCCGATGCAATCGCACTGACGATTGCAGCCGCCCATTTTTTATCGTCCGCTGCGCCAGTGGCAAAGGTGTAAATACATCCCACGAATATAGTGCCAACGATTACAAGCGAAAAGCAAAATAACGTGTAAGTCATCTTTCGCTTTAATATTGCGTCAGCCGTTTCCTTTAACCGCCTGGATTCAGCGTCTTCTGGCGTTTCGTTGCTGACTGATAATTCGTATTTGTGTTCTTTGCCGATTTGCCCCAGATTAATTTGTGGCTCAGACGCTATTAAATCCCCACAATTTCTGTGAGCAAGTGTTTGTCCTCATCAAGAATGCCAAAGCGCCTTTTCTCTGTCTTGGCTTCGGCCACTACGTCGTATAGGGCAATGGCTTTGCGTAATATCTCGGTTTTGGTTGTACACCCGGAAGCGGCCAGTTGCTCTAATCGTGCGTTCAGTTCAGGCGATACGGCCAAGCTAAGCCGAATTACATTTTTGTCTGTTGCCATAAAAATCTCCAATGCGTTATTTATGCGTAAATATTACGCTTTTTTGTGGCTTAGTGCTGGAAAATTTCACACGGAACAAGCGCGAAATAACTTGAGCAAGTTCATAATACCAAGCCAGAGCTTGGGTGATTGCGAGCCGGTCGGTGAAGGAATTAGTGAATTGCAATTGTTCTTCGGTTCGGAGGCTACCCACTTAAGGCGGGACACGGTGCAAGGCTTAACCGTTCGGCCTGAGCCTGTCGAAGGGTGGGCGGTTAAGCCGATCATGGTTCGACAAGCTCA
>NZ_JAYTLQ010000035.1:0-10962 GCF_043729335.1 Crenothrix sp.
TAATTTCAGGGTCATGGGGTTTCAGTGCAGTTTTTATCACTGCACTATGTCAAAAATCCCTACAAATTAACACCTGCATTGATTTGTAGGGACTACCGATTTTGGCAGCTGCGGTCTTGCTAGATAGGTGGTTGTCCAACCCCTGTTGATTTAATAATTACCGCATCGCCCACCGCCAACTCGCCGCATTGGTTATGCAGTGCATTTTGGCCAAAATAGACCTTGTTGTTCCATTTTCGAATACGGTTAAGGGTAGTAAGCGGCTCTTTACCCAGTTTACCCGTTTCGGGGTCAATAGTCGGAACAGGGCAACGCGCGCAAGCTTTAGGCAATCTAAAATCAATATTCCCTATACTGATTTCCCGCCAGCTGTCTTCAGCATATTCCGGGCAACCGCTGATGACCAAGTTGGGTCTAAAGCGCTTCATAGGTAAGTCCAATTGCATGGCCTGATTTAACGAGGCCAGCGAATTTTCAGCAATAATCAGAAAGGGAAAACCATCGGAAAAAGATGCCTGATCTGATGCAAGCCCGTAGTTAGGATCAACCCGTCGAATACTGTCATCGGTTTGGTAAACTATTCGGCAATCCGACCCTAAAAAATCACTTAACCATTGGTCAGCTTTGGCAGATACGCTTTGTGCCGCACAGTAATCATGCCATATCTGGCTGGTAATCACTTCGCCTGGGGGAGGCAGAAGCGGTAATGATAATTCTGTCATACCGTGTGCAGATAACTGTAAAGCATCGGCGGTTAATGCTGTCTTGATTAACGTCATTCGGGGCAAGGTACGTTGGCTTAGAAAATGGCCTTCATTGTCGATAAGCATCCATTTTCGGTCATATTGCAAACCGGTTTTTGTAACCGGCCAACGCGTTACATTAATACCCGTCAAAGATTTTACCGGATAAACACTGATGCTACTGAGGGTGTAAGTTGTCATGTTGACTGCGCCAAGCTATGATTGAAGTGGTATAGGTAACCACAAATCTGTAAGCGATTAAAGTCGAGAATGCCGGTTTTTTATTTAAAGACCAGTTTTTTCTGGGTTTCTAACAGATAATCGCCGAGGCTGTTACTAAGACGATCAAATTGTATGCCATAGCGAAAAGGTGAGCCACTGGCTCTTCGAACCACTTTTGCTCGGCGTCTGAACACACAGTTATTTTCAAATTTAAGAAAAATAGTCACTTCTTGATTAACACGCAGTTTTTTGTCAGTTGCAATTAAAAGGCCTTTGCTGCTGATGTCTTGAAGTTCAACAAGGATTTCTTTGTTAAAGCTAAAGCCAAAATTAAACAAACTGATCTTGCAGACAGCAGCGGCAATATCTTCACGAATATAACGCACACCAATACGCGTGTTAGGTCTTGAAAAAAGTGGCGGTTCAATTCCAAAGCTGTTGTTGGTATTAATAGAGTTTTTGAAGTCTACCATGCAGTTACAAGAGATTAGTGTTCAAGTTAAGCCGCGTCAAGTATTAACCCTAAAGCAATAAATTTCAATGATTGTTTGTATTCGACTTTATTGAACACAACAAAAAATGCTTTAATCCGTTAAAATTAAAACTGTTATTCTTTAAGGTTAGACCATGATCCGATCAATGCCTGCTTATTTTTCTGCCTTTGTAAAAATAATCCTTATTTATGCGCTGTTTAATGTGAATTTGGCCGTTGCCAAAAGCAATAAACAAGTCATTAATATTGCTTATTTAGCGCAACAACAAAATCCTCCGCCGGTCTTGTCCAATTTAGATCCGTTTATAAACAATAAAGCGGAACCTGGGGCGGAGTTGGCCATTAAAGATAATGCTACGACCGGTCAATTCACTAAACAATCCTTCATCCTTAAAAAATTTATTGTACCGGTAGATGGCAGTGTTATTGAGGCTTACACCAAATCCATTGCCGGTAAGTTTGATTTTGTCGTGCTTAATTTGTCGGCAACGCAACTCTTGGAGATTGCAGATTTACCCGCCGCTAAGCAAGCTGTGTTGTTTGATGTGGCAACCTCTGATGACAGCTTGCGTAATGCCCAGTGCCGCAATCAAGTTTTACATATTTTGCCCAGCAGAGCCATGCGAGCGGATGCGTTAGCGCAGTATATGATGAAAAAAAACTGGAAACGCTGGTTTCTGGTGGTGGGTACGACACAGGAAGACCGTTTGTATGCCGAAGCCATTAAGCGGGCTGCCAAACGTTTTGGACTGGAAATAGTCGCTGAAAAAACCTGGGCGCATACTGCCGATGACCGGCGTACTGCGCAATCTGATGTGGCGGTTTTTACTCAGGTTGATGATTATGATGTTTTAGTCGTTGCCGATGAGCAAGCCCAGTTTGGCGAATATCTGGATTACCGCACCTGGAACCCGCGGCCTGTTATAGGCACGCAAGGCTTAATAGCGACCGCCTGGCATAAAACCCATGAGCAATGGGGCGCAGTACAAATTCAAAATCGCTTTAAAGAAGCCGCCGGACGCTGGATGGAAGAGCAGGACTATGCTGCTTACCTTGCGGTGCGCGCGATTGGTGAGGCTGCAACGCGCACTAAATCCAATGCTTTAAAAGAAATTAAAAATTATCTATTGAGCGAGCAGTTCGCCTTGCAAGGTTACAAAGGTGTGCCGCTGTCTTTTCGTGCCTGGGATGGCCAGTTGCGCCAACCTGTTTTACTGGCAGCGCCGCGCTCATTAGTGAGTGTAGCGCCTTTGGAAGGCTTTTTGCACCCTAAAAACGAACTCGATACCCTGGGTTATGATGAGCCCGAAACCTTATGCAAAAGGAGTCAAGAATGAGTAAATCTATTGTTTTACAGGCATTGGTTATGGTAATACTGACGGTAAACGCTTATGCCGAAAGCGTTTTTGTCACCTTGGAAAAAGACAATACGTTGGGGATTATTGATCCGCTGGAAGGGAAGTTAATTAAGTCTGTGCCGCTGGGTGTGCGTCCACGCGGCATTGCCTTAAGCCCCGATAACAAAATACTGTTTATTGCTACCAGCGATGAAAACACTATCAAAATGTTGGATGCCGAAACCTTTAAGGAGCTAGGTAAATTGCCTTCTGGCGACGATCCGGAAACCTTTGCGCTCAGTCCCAAAGGAGATCGCATGTATGTCTCTAACGAAGATGACAGCATGGTCACGGTAATTGATATTGCCAAGAAAAAAGCCATTAAGCAGATTAAAGTGGGCGTGGAACCGGAAGGTATTACCGTCAGCCCCGATAACAAATGGGTGATCAGTGCTTCTGAAACCACCAATATGGTGCATTGGATTGATACCCAAACCAATGCCATTGTCGATAATACCCTGGTTGATCCACGGCCCCGTGCAGTGATGTTTACCAATGATAGCCAACAATTGTGGGTTACCTCGGAAATGGCCGGCACGTTAACCATTATTGATGCCAAAACCAGGCAAATCACTAAAAATATCAGTTTTGCCGTGCAAGGTGTTACTCCTGAGAAAATTCAGCCGGTGGGAGTAGTGATTGATAAGGACAGAAAATGGGGTTATGTGGCCTTAGGCCCTGCTAATCGGGTGGCGGTGGTTAATGCCCAAACTTTTGAAATCGAAAAATATTTACTGGTAGGTCAGCGGGTATGGAATCTAGCTTTTTCACCGGATCAAAAACGGCTTTATACCACCAACGGCATCAGTAACGATATGTCGATTATTGATCTTGACAGCCAAACGGTGACTAAATCTATCGGTGTAGGCACTTACCCGTGGGGTGTTGCGGTAAAACCATGAACGACATTAATACATTATTAATAGAAAATTTAAGCTTTTCTTATAGCAATAAAAAGGCCCTGGATAACGTCAGCTTTGTGATTCATCCGGGTGAATGCACGGTGTTATTAGGCCCTAATGGCGCGGGCAAAAGTACGCTATTTTCCCTGATTACCCGCTTGTATGATACCCGCCAAGGTCGCATTGAATTATGCGGTTTTGATATTAAAAAACATACCCGTAACGCGTTGGCAAAATTGGGGGTGGTATTTCAACAAACCACTTTGGATATGGATTTAAGCGTAATGCAAAACCTGCGCTACCACACCGCCTTGCATGGTATGCCACGCAAACTGGCTAATCAACGTATTCAACAGGAACTGGAGCGTTTAAACATGTATGAGCGCCGTTATGAGAAAGTCCGGCAGCTGAACGGTGGCCACCGGCGGCGGGTAGAAATCGCCCGCTCATTATTACACAAGCCGTCTTTGCTGTTATTGGATGAACCCACCGTGGGTTTGGATGTACCCAGCCGCCAAGCTTTGGTGGAATATGTACATCAATTGGTCGCCGAAGAAAACTTGGCCGTGCTCTGGGCCAGTCATTTGATTGATGAGATTTATCCGAATGATCATGTCATTGTCTTGCACAAAGGCCAAATTAAAGCCAAAGGCAGCGTTAATGAGGTCATGGCTGCGACGCAAACCCTGCAAATTAAAGATGCTTTCAGCAAGTTAACGGAGGCGGCGTGAATATTATGCATTATTGGCGCGCCTTATGGGGCATTGTCTGGCGCGAGTTATTTCGTTTTGTTACCCAGCGGGAACGCTTTGTGTCGGCACTGGTCAGGCCACTGGTGTGGCTATTTGTGTTTGCCGCAGGTTTTAGGGCGGCATTGGGTTTGGCGATTACCCCGCCGTATGAAACCTATATTCTCTACGAAGTGTATATTACGCCCGGCTTATGCGGAATGATTCAGTTGTTCAACGGCATGCAAAGTTCGTTATCGATGGTCTATGACCGCGAAATGGGCAGTATGCGGGTGTTGATGGTGTGTCCTTTGCCGCGCTGGTTTTTGCTGGTAAGTAAATTACTGGCAGGCGTAGGTGTATCTATTTTGCAGGTGTACGTATTTTTAGTAATTGCCTGGTTTTATGATATTAAAGCGCCTTGGCTAGGCTACGCATGGGTGTTGCCTGCGTTAATATTGTCAGGACTTATGTTGGGGGCGCTGGGGTTATTATTATCTTCGTTCATCAAACAGCTGGAGAACTTTGCCGGTGTGATGAATTTTGTTATTTTTCCGATGTTTTTTATGTCGACTGCGTTATATCCACTATGGAAAATGCAAGAATCGAGTGTTTGGTTACATAACTTGGCGCAATACAATCCTTTTTCGCAAGCGGTTGAATTGATTCGTTTTGCATTGTATGGGCAGCTTAACCAATACGCTCTTATTTATACCTTAACAGCGTTTATTGTTTTTATGGCCGCTGCAATCATAGGCTATACTCCTTCAAAAGGAATGATGGTAAAAAAAGGCGGGCCGGGTTGAGTCTGTTTTTTAAAAGCCGTTGCCTATTTTTCTAAACAACAACTTAAGCTCAGCTAAGAGTGAATGATTAAAAAACAAATTCGGTGATTATGTGAAGAACTCTTTTTATTTGGTGATTCCAAAGCAACAAAATGAGCCTTTACGTCTGAAGGAATTTGAAGCCAAAGCATTACAGCAGTGGCTGGATGAATTATTGGCAGGTGATTTTGGCTCGTCTACACTGCTCATTCAGAACTTTGTTATGGAGCTCAATACGCTTGTTATGCCTACCCAACTTAGGCTGGCTGTATTGAAAAAAATTACGCCGATTGTGTATTATATTGAAAATATCCTCCTGAATACGCTCTTAAAAACCGGATTTCCTAAGGATGGCAAAGAAAAGAAAATTTTTGAGCTTTTAATAGCCATTCAAAAAGCCTGTGCATTGGGTTACTGGATAGTCTTGAAAGAGTTAATGCATAGAGATGCAAGCTGGTATAAAGAGAAGGATACTGGATTGGCACTACAGCTATGTGTCAAAAAACTGGGTCGGATCGTCATCAGCCATTACATCATGAAGATGTCTGTCCCAGCTTGGCTGTGGTTGGATTTACATTCTCTTTATAAGCTCAGTTTAAAGAGAAATCATATTGTCACTAAAATTGTTACACATTTAAACCAGTATAAAAAAGCACGCTCAACTGAAGATTGCTATAAGCAGATTTTGCTCATGAGTCTTGCCGATCCTTCAGGATTGAATCCCAAAGAAATTCTTTTAGTATTTAAAGTTGCAGGTTCATTAGCGGCTTTAGTCAGCTTACAAAGCACGCATGTTATCCAGCAAAATAGCCAGTGTGCCATTCAAACGGATGAAGACGAACCACCTTATTTCCGAACCAATGTAGTGGGCAGTGTGACCGATGCTTACACGCGTTATTTCGATTTTACCTTACTGTATCAATCTCTTGATTATCAGGAAAAGCGCGTTAATGTAGGCGATGCCGAATTTTCCACTTCGCTGCGGGGAATAAGTCATCAGATTCCAACATTATCGGCAGAACTATTGAGCTATTTACGACAAAGGTGGACTGGCGTGGAGTTTCAGGGTTCTCCTTTGTTTGTTGATCGCCGAAATCGGTATATTGGTATCGGGTTGTTTTCAATACGCGACCTAAGCAGCGCTGCCAAGGCCGATAAAATCGAAGTGGATTTTTCCAGTAAAGAGCAAAGAGAGCCATTGTTGGCCCAATCTATCTCCGATAAATTATTGTCAGCCAAATTTAATGAAGTGGGTGTGTTATCGGTAGGTAGTCTTGTCAGTTTTAGAAAACAATCCGAACCAGAATGTAAGCAAGCTTTAGGGATTGTTAATAAAGTCAGCGTAGTCAGTCACGATAATAGAATAGTTTTTGGTGTGGCGTTGATAGCAAGACATTTTTGTATCGTGTTTTGCAAGCGTAGCCATGCAGCAGATGAAGATATCGCTAAAGAAGTGTCGCAAAGAGGGGCTTTTTACAGTCACGATAAGCTGAAAAACGAAAAAGATTATGTGATAACTGACTATCCTTTTGAAGATAATGAGCGGGTTAATCTGTCCATGGAGCGATCTCGGAAGCGAGAAAATTTTCCGGTTATCTTGAAAAATAGAAAAAACATAGCGTCGGGGTATTGGCATTTTGAATGTCATCCTATCGCTGAGCACTCCAGGCCAAAGCCAGATACAGCGTTGCTTAGATCATACGCTTAACTACCTGGAGCTTCTGGCTTAGATTGTTAAGCGATTATGACGGCCAGTCTATTTTAGAGTGGCGTCAAGCTTGGTATCCTCACAATTGATTGCACAAGTCCTTGAATCCCCTTTTTTGGCTGGTTCAGTCAGTTAATTAACAGACACTTACTTATGCCTTGATAACTTTATTGTTTTTATGGACGCTGTCATCATAAGCTATAATCGTTTCGAAAGTAATGATGATAAAAAGGCGGTTCTAGTTGAGTGTGCTTTTTTATATTCAGAGTGCACATTTTTTAAACAATAACTTAATTTTATTTAAGATTGAATGAATAAAGAACAATTTCGGTGACTATGTGAAGAACTCTTTTTATTTGGTGATTCCAAAGCAGCAAAATGAGCCTTTACGCCTGAAGGAATTTGAATCCAGATCCTTACAGCAGTGGCTGGATGATTTGCCAGCAGCTAATCTTAGTTTGGCAACGCGGCTGATTCACGATTTTGTTATGGAATTAAATACGCTTATTATGCCCAGTCAACTTAGGTTGGATGTACTGGAAAAAATCAGGCCAAATGTCCATGTCATCGAAGATTATCTCCAAGGCCGACTGATAAAAACCGGGTTTCCTAAAGATGATAACGAAAAGAAAATTTTCGATGTTTTAATCTCAATTGAAAAAGAATGCGCTATTGGCTATTGGATAGTGTTAAAAGAAATTACCCACCGAGATGCCGGTTGGTTTAAAGGTAAAAATACTGCGCTGGCGATACAACGCTGTATTAAAAAATTAGGTCGTATCGTTACCAGCCATTTTATTATGCGTGCTTCCCTGCCTGATTGGGTATGGATAGACTTGCATTCCTTGTATAAACTCAGTGTCACAACCCATCAAAATGCGCCTGCGGTCACTAAGCATTTCAATCAGTTTGATAAAACACAGGCCGCTGAAATGTGTTATAAACAGGTCATATTGTTATATCTTGCTGATCCAACCGGATTAATGCAAAAAGAGATTCCCAAAGTTTATGATTTTGCAGGATCAATTGCAGCCTTAGTTAGTTTTAAGCGTGTGCCGGTTATGAACCAGAATGCACAGTGCCTGATTTTAGTAGATGAAGATAAGCCACCTTATTTTCAATATGATGTTGATACAAATTCTGATTCATCTACGTTCTACCTTGATTTTACTAAGCTTCATAAATTTCTGGATGAGCAAGAAAGGCTGCCTAATAAAGCCGAGACTGGGCTTTTAAACACCATGTTTAGTGCCAATAAGCAGACTATTAAACTTCCTGCAGAGCTGTTGAATTATTTGCAACAACGATGGTTTGGTGTTGAGTTAAAAGGTTCTGCATTATTTATTGATCGTATGGATCGGTATGTTGCAATAGGTTTGTCCTCAGCACATGATATGAAAAGCCCTTTAAATACCGATGTAAGGGCAATGAATACAATTGAACATGAAAAAACCGCGCAATTGTCGGCTCAATCCGCTTCTGATAGATTGCTAGCTGCGGTATTTAATGAGCCAGGTGTATTATCGGTAGGCAGTCTTGTTAGTTTTAGAAAGCAGCAGGAACCTGAATCTAATCGTAGTTTGGGTATTGTTAACAAAGTGAATGATGTGAGCCAGGCTGGAAAAATAGCTTTTGGCGTGCAATTGTTAGCAGACCGTTTCTATACGGTGATTTGTCAACATCGTCACGCTGCCCAAAACAATGCGCAACAAAAAGGGGTTTTTTACAGCATAAAGGAGTTGTCCGGTGAAAAAAGTTACGTTATCACCGATTACTTTATGTTTGAAGACAATGACATTGTCGATTTGACGGTAGAGCAAGAAGATTTTCCGGTTACCATGAAAAATAGAAAAAATATTGGTTTGGGTTATTGGCAGTTTGAATGCCAGCGCATTATTGAACACACCAAACCGGTACAACCTAAAAAAGGTTACGATTTTATTTAAGATTGTTCAATGGCTGTGTGCCAAGTATAAAATCATCTTGTTAGTCCATATTAAAAATAATTTATAATATTGATAAATATAGTTTTTTTATATTTTTAATGACGTATTTTTGCAATGGCTTGACATGGTTTTTGAGTGAATATTTGATGCCACGTAATTAAAATAGTGCTATAAGCTTATAAAGCACTTGAAAAGTTTTTTCATCGTGTTAAGTTGTCACATTGAGTAAGCGGTTTTATGATTGACTGACGGTTAGGCTATAACAAAAACAAGCCAGTTTACTTGATTTGATTTTTAGAAATGTTTTTAAACGGGGCTGAACTTACGGGCAGCTATTTAGTACTTTGGGCAAAGTCTCATAAAATAAATATAAAATACAATTCCATGGGGATGAGAAATGAGTAACGAAGAAAACGCCAATAATACCGAAGAAAAAGTGGATAGTGTCGAAGAAGTCGTTAAAAACGTTGAAGAAAACGCTAAAGAAGCCGCTCAAGATATTAAAGAAGCTGTAAGCAATACAGTGGATAAAGCAGAGGAGTTGACAAGTAAGGCTGGCGATGCGGCTAAAAATGCAGGCGGTAACTTAATGTCTTCAGTGATGAGCTTAAAAGAAAACAATCCAAAATTATTTTTTGGGCTTTTGGCTGTAGTTGCCATTCCTCTCGTGGTCATCATGATGAGCGGTGGTGGCTCAAATACAGTCAGTGGTCCCAAAATAAAAGATTTGGTGTCAGGCCAAAAGTATATCCTTAAAAGTTCAAATTCTTATGATCCTTCGGCAACAGTGCGTTTGGTTGCTGTTCCTGGTGCATTAGCAGCTTATGATGACAGTGAAGAGTCCGACAGAAATGGTGCTTGTCAGCATCTTGCACAAGGCACACCCGTAACGGCACTTGATTTTAGCGCGGCTTACGGTCAAGCAAAAGCGTTTGTTAAGGTTCAAGTTGATGATGGCCCTTGTAAAGGTACGACTGCCTGGGCTTTAGGTATCGATGTACAATAAGCAAAAATAGTTTGACGAGTTTAAAAAATTACGTATAATACTCGAATAATAAAGCGGGAATAGCTCAGTGGTAGAGCACAACCTTGCCAAGGTTGGGGTCGCGAGTTCGAATCTCGTTTCCCGCTCCAAATAATATAAAAAGCCGCGTTAATCGCGGCTTTTTATTTATTGACATGGCTGCGTAGCAAAATGGTTATGCAGTGGCCTGCAAAGCCATCTACGCCGGTTCGATTCCGGCCGCAGCCTCCAATAGCAAATACAATAAGATTCCACGAAGTACAAAAACCCTTATCGCTTCTGGCCTTAAGGGTTTTTTTATGTCCAATAAAGTACAACGATATTCGTTTACACCCAAGTTTATTGACGGTATAAATGACGGTACAACCTCCCCCACCAAAACCTTATACCGTCATGAGCCTAACCGATACCGCCATAAAGAACGCCAAGCCCACTGATAAACAATACAAATTGACAGATAACAACGGCATGTATTTATTGGTACATCCGAACGGATCAAAATACTTTAGGCTGGATTACCGCTTTGACGGCAATCGAAAAACATTGGCCTTGGGTGTCTATTCAGACGTTACTTTAAAACAAGCCCGTGAAAAACTTGATACCGTCAAAAAACAAATTGCTGACGGTATAGACCCGAGCGAGAACCGGAAAGCCGTTAAATCATCGAAAGCAGCCAGCGCAACAAACAGCTTTGAAGTGATAGCCCGCGAATGGGGATTGAAGAAAGTTGATACGCGGGCGGATAAAAACAACCGTTCTAAACGGATGCTGGAACGCAATATTTTCCCATGGCTTGGCAACACACCGATTACCGATGTTAAGCCTATGGCCATACTGGCATGTTTACGGCGTGTTTAAGATCGAGGCACTATTGAGGACAGCGCACAGGGTTTTACAGATCGTGGGGCAGGTTTTCAGGTACGCGGTGGCCACTGGCAGAACCGAACGGGACATTACACCGGATTTAAAAGGCGC
>NZ_JAYTLQ010000036.1:0-25701 GCF_043729335.1 Crenothrix sp.
TAATTTCAGGGTCATGGGGTTTCAGTGCAGTTTTTATCACTGCACTATGTCAAAAATCCCTACAAATTAACACCTGCATTGATTTGTAGGGACTACCGAAATTTCCAATCTTAGTACGCCTTCATCGGGACATGTTTATTTTTCCCTGAAGGATACGCAAGCGCAAATTCGCTGTGCTTTATTTGTTATGCAACGGCGAAAAGTAGCATTTAAACTGGAAAATGGCCAACAGGTTGTGGTTAAAGGCCAAGTCAGTTTATACGAAGCGAGAGGTGATTATCAACTCATCATTGATCATGTAGAACCTGCTGGAGAAGGCGATTTACGCCGCGCTTTTGAATTACTGAAGCTGCAATTATCGCAGCAAGGTTTGTTTGATGCTATTCGTAAGCGCAGTTTGCCGGTTTTACCGCACAGCATTGGTGTGATTACCTCGCCCACAGGTGCAGCTATTCGGGATATTCTTACTGTATTAAAACGACGTTTTCCGGCCATACCTATTATTATTTATCCGGTTGCCGTACAAGGCATACGCGCAAAATATGAGATTGTTGCCGCGCTTGCCACAGCCAATAAGCAGCAATTATGCGACGTGTTGATTTTGGCGCGTGGCGGCGGATCACTGGAAGATTTGTATGTCTTCAATGAAGAAAGCGTTGTCCGTGCTATGTTTGCCAGCCAAATTCCGATTATCTCCGGGATAGGCCATGAAACTGATATAACCCTGGCGGACTTTGTCGCTGATTTGCGTGCGCCCACACCGTCCGCAGCCGCAGAACATGCAACCCCGGATCAACAAGAATGGGCAGCACGATTTACGGCCATTGAGTCGCGCTTAAAACAGCTATTAGTGCGGAAGTTGGCTTATCAACGGCAATTGTTAAATGGTTTGGTTAAGCATTTGCAATCCCAGCATCCGAGGCAAAAATTGCTGGCTAATAACCAGTGGGTTGATGATTTGGAAGGTCGGCTAAACTGGGCTATGCAAACAAAGTTGCAGGTTTACAGGCATAATAGCGAAACTAAAACCGCTAAATTATGGCAGTATGCACCGACTATTGTCATTAACAGCCATAAACAACGCCAGGTTTATTTGCATAATCGTTTGATCCAGGCCATGCAAAAGCACTTAGACAGACGTAAGCAACAGCTATTAAATGTTAGCCAAACGCTGCATACGGTCAGTCCACTGGCAACACTCAATCGCGGTTATGCTATCGCAAGTCTTATCCCTTCCGGAAAGTTAATTCGTACGATTGAGCAGATCAAAATCGGTGATATGATTCAAATTCGTGTGGCACGCGGCCATTTTACCAGCCAAATTAAGGATATTAATGATGATTAAATGCTTGCTGTTACTTTCTATATTGCCGGTTTACGCATCGGCGGTAAGCTTGCCTGACCCGTTGGCCGTACCCGGCGGCATAGTACATATTCCATTAGGTGATGCTAAACTGCCGATGCCGCAGGTGTTTTACCAAAATCATCGCGTGCTGGTGACACAACAAAATTTCAAATGGTTAGCCTTGGTTGGCATACCACTGGATGCAACATTAGGCCAACAAAATATAACTATAAAAACGCCCAAAGGCGACACGCCAATCTCTTTTCAGATAATGGATAAAAAGTATCCGGCACAATATTTGAAGATTAAAAATAAGCGTATGGTCAACCCTAATGCTGCTGATGAAAAACGTATCAGTGATGATCGGATCATTCTTAATAAAGCACTATCGACATGGACGGAACAAGCCACTGTGGATACGGATTTTATCCCGCCGGTAGAAGGCAGACTGAGTAGTTTATTTGGCTTGAAACGCTTTTTTAACAAGCAAGCCAAAGACCCGCATGGTGGATTGGATATTGCCGCATCTGCGGGCACACCGATTAAAGCGCCTGCTACAGCGCGGGTGATTGATACCGGTAATTTCTATTACAACGGCAACACCGTGCTGCTTGATCACGGCCAAGGTTTAATTTCCGGTTATTTCCACATGACAGAAATTCATGTAAAACCAGGGCAACAGCTCAAGCAAGGTGATATTTTGGGTACAGTAGGCAAAACAGGCCGCGTTACTGGCCCGCATTTGCATTGGAATATTTATTTGAACAACACCAAGATCGATCCGGCTTTGTTTATTGCCAGAGATATTGCGCGGCTGGATGCGCGTAATAAATAGGCCTACATCAAACACCTACACTAAAAGCGAATTATGAAAAAACTGATGATATATAACCACGGCAAAGACAGCATACCGTGGGGCGAAAAAGGGTTGGCGATGGCAGAGGTAGCTAAACGTCATGGCTATGAGGTTATCAGCCCGGATTATACGGCGAGCAACGATCCGGATGTACGCGTAAAGCAACTGCTATCGCTGGATTTGTCTGGCTACGACAAGATTGTGTTGGTAGGTTCTAGCATGGGTGCTTATGTCGCTACCGTAACTGCGGCGATGGTAGGTGCAAATGATTTGTTTTTGTTGGCATCGGCGTTTTATTTGCCGGGTTATCAATCTACGGAATTTTCGCCCCCAGAACATACTTTAGTCATACACGGTTGGCAAGATGACGTTGTGCCGCCGGATAATGCTTGGCGGTTTTGTCGGCAGTATCGTTGTCAGTTGAAAATGCTGGATGCAGATCACCGTTTGACCAGTCATCTCCCGCAGTTGGCTGAGGAGTTTGATCGTTTTATGGCGGAGTGTTGAGTTTTGATGGATGCTGAATAACTATTTTCTCTGCTATCGCCGTATTTATAAAAAATATCGTAGGGAGCAAGATATTTAAGGTTATGAGTCCAGCAAACTACTTTTCTTTATGAAAAAGCCAATAAACCAACCATGGTGAATATCGTATTTACGTCTTAAAAAACGCTACACTACCCAAGCAAAGCGTATTGGCAGTTTCTTCAGTCAGATAGCCCGTGCAGGATAGCTTAAGAAGCTGTTTTATGGCTATCTAGGGCTGATAGCATAAACTTAAGCAGCTTAACCAGCGCATAACCTACTATGCCGTAGATCAGGGTAGAGCTCATGTACGGGGGATAATAATGCGCAACCCTTTCCAGGTATTGCATTACAGACATCTCGCCATAACGTCCGGAAAGCAAATAAAAACTGCCATTGGAAATAATAAAAGCCAACGTTGTTGCCAAAGCCAGTAAGCCTAGAGCATCAACTGACAATGTGAGTTCCGTACCCTTCATTGCCGCTAAACTTGAACAGAAACGCCCTGCACACCACATTACTGCATAGGTAGGGATTAAAAAGGCGTAAGCGGGTGTTACACACCAAGCGCTAGTGCCATTTGAAATCGCGACATAATCAATTAACGCCGCCAGCGCCAACAAAAAGCCCAGCAATATTTTTTTACGAAAAAATCCAGTAAAGAAAAACACCGCTAAGGATGCATCCGGCAAATGTATTAAATCACCAAAATGGTGGAAGCGCGTCAGTATCATGGCGGCAATTAAAGGAATGGGTAGATAGTCGGCTTTCAGATAGCGGTTTATGTTCATGGGTTTCTCCAAAGGTTTTATTATTGACCAAAAAGGTCGGCGTGTGGCTGTAAATTGTGATGCACACCGATAATACAGATAATCACATCAAATACCCAGTTGCTTAAACAGGTCTTCTGCACTGGCGGCACTAAACACATCTTTGCCTCTATCACTTTTATGTAGAGTCTAAAATGCCATAAGCTCAATCAATCTATTTCGTAATGCGTCCACTCACCATTCAACTGCCTTGGCACTTTCAGCCAATGGTTCAGCCATCCCTGTCTTAATGGATTCTCGCATACCCGATACCGCCAGCAAATAAAGAGTCTCTTGAATGGCACTCCAATCTTCAGCGGCGATCAAAACAGCACTGCTGTGTTCACCGGTAATCATAATCGGTTCGTGTGATTGCGTGGCTTCTTCGATAAGGCGATCAAAATTAGCGTGAACTATACTGGCCTTAAGCATCTGCATAATAATCTCCAATGTATATAGGGTGGGGCTTTACCCGCCCTATAACAGGTTGGGTTATCAGTTATTATAATGGATAGACAGGAAGTAATTCATCCCTTGCGTATTATACGTATTAACCGTCTGGTAATCCTTATCCAAAAGATTGTTTAGCTTGGCGTTTAAAAGCCAGTTTTTGTTAATGTGATAAGCCGCACGTAAATCAACGGTAACGTAGCCTGCCACCTTGATACTATTGTCCGGATTATCAAAACGATGATCTTGCGCCATCACATTAGCACCCACATCAACTTGCCCAAATGAGCGCGACACATCAAACGATAGCGTTTTATCAGCCCTGCGCGGCAAGCGCTTATTGGTGTCCCTGATTTCAGGATTCAGCAGGTCATGTTTAATTTGGTATTCCAACCTTGCCATTGTGTGCCAATCTCAGCTTCCAAGCCGTCAATTTGTGATTTACCCACGTTTTTAGCCGTGTAGTTAAAATTTTGATCGGCTACCGGGGTAATTAAATTGTCGATGTTCGTGTGATACGCGCGAATTTCCCATTGCCCCCAATCATGGTTACCGGCTAGCCCAGCTTCAAAGGAAGTTGATTCTTCAGGCTTCAAATTTCGATTGCCATAGTTAGGGTAATACAGATCGTTAAAAGACGGGGCTTTAAATGAGTTACCAAAACTGGCAAATGTACTGATACCGTAATCCCAGTTAGACCGCCAGCCTAAATTGCTAGAGACATAATTACCAAATTGCTCATTTTTATCCCAGCGTACTGAAGCATTTACAAAGTGATTTTCAAAAATTTCACCACGGTATTCACCGAACACGCCAACGTCATAACGGGATTTTTCTGTATATACGGTCGTACTGTCTACTTCATCAAGGCGATAATCGGAACCGAGAATCAATTTATGGTTGTCAGACAAAGCTACTTCATTTATCCAACTAGCATTCCAGCGTGTGGAATCAAAGCGGCTATTTAATGTATTAGTAATATCAGCATTAAACGTATCACTTTTATCAAGACTTTGTCCTAAACGCAAGGTAGACCGCCAGTTGTCGGCAACATCTAATGCCCCTGTAACACCTACGGTTTGAGTAATAAAAGCCGCGTGATCACCGCCAAAATTGGCATCAAATTCATTAGTGCCTTGCGCACGTATAAAAAAGGCTTCAAGTTCGGCATTATTATCAAAGCGATGGCCGGCGCGGGCATTCATAGCTGTATTTTGGTAACCGTCTCTATCCGGTTGACTAAAGCCGAATGGTCCCGGAATGGGCTGGCGGGCATTAATACCTTCTGTACCAATCGAAGATGCACCTAAACTGTACCAACTGTTTTTCCACCTGCCGTTTACATTCCCAGAAGTTCGGTAAGTATCATACGAACCCCCGCCAGCATCCAGACTAAATTGAGGTTTTTCTGAGTCTTCACCTTTACGGGTAAAGATCTGAATAACACCACCCATGGCTTCTGATCCGTACAAACTGGATTGCGGCCCACGGATAATTTCTACCCGCTCCACTTGATCAATCGGCACAAACTCAAAAGGAGTTGTCCCCAACGTCACTGAGCCGACTTTAATGCCATCGACCAATACCAGTACATGATCAGAATTGGTGCCGCGCATGAATACACTGGTGGTGGTACCTAAGCCACCGTTTTGGGTCATATCCAGGCCTGTTGTGCCGCGCAACAGTTCGGGCAAAGTCTTAACCTGTAAGCGTTCAATATCTTTGCGGGTATAAACCGTAGATGCTGCCGATAGCTGTTTTTTAGGCGTGACAGAACGCGTTGCGGTTATCACCATTTCTGGCAAATCTACTGCGGTTTGATTGGCTGGGGTTTGTGCGTGTAAAAGTGGTGTGTTAACACCGGCTAGCAAGATTGAACTAAAAAGAATTTTTTTCATGTTTGACTTCTGCGCCGCCCGCGCATGAGAGTGATTAAATCACAACAGAGGGCAGACGAAGACGTAAATCGACAAGATACCGACTTTCTTCGTAACACAGCCCTCCGCTGTGTCGAATATGCTTACAGGCAGGTCTCCGGGCTTATCAGTGGCAATTCTTATTGCCTGAATCATCACCTTCCCATGCGCAAACACAGTGGCACAAGATGATTCTTTACTGACATACCGTTGCGGGGGCAGCGTCGGATTGGGTTAAACTTAACCGACTTCCCGTTTAATCCTCAGGTGGTGAAACCTTGCGGAACCTTAAAGCAGGCGGCAATTATAGTTGATTATGTTGATAACACAAGTAATGTGCCAGATTTACGGCTGGCAGCTAACGCAAAATACCGTCGAGCGATTTGATAACCTGACTTCCTGCAAAAGTTGCTGGCAAGATACACAAGGTAACCCGGCACGACCATAAACGCGCAATTGTTGTTGAAAATACCCCGGCTTTCCGGCTTCGTTGACAAAATCACGCAAGGTGGTGCCGCCTTGTTGTATGGCATTAGCTAAAGCTGTCCGGATGCAATCAGATAGTTTGTTATACTCGGCCAGACTAATCTGGCCTGCGTGTTTGAGTGGATGAATTCCCGCCATAAACAAGGCTTCATTGGCATAAATATTACCCACACCTACCACAACATGGCTGTCCATAATGAAGGATTTGACCGGCACTTTGCGGTTTTTAGATTGTGTGTGCAAGTATTCGCCTGTGAAGTAAATTAATAGCGGTTCTGGCCCCAAATCTTTAAGCAGCTTATGTTCACCAATCGGTTCGTTAGTCCACAACACGGCACCAAAGCGGCGTGGATCGTTGTAACGCATGATGATATTGTCAGCAAAGACAAAATCGATATGATCGTGGGTTTTAAGGGCTTGCTGGCTATCAACTATCCGCAAACTGCCGGACATCCCCAAATGGATAATCAACGTGCCTTGATCGGTGGCAATCAGCAGATATTTTGCCCGCCGACTGACCGACTGGACAGTAACACCCGTTAAGCTATTACCGAGTGTGGATGGTACAGGCCAACGCAAGCTGGGTTGACGCACAATTACTTTCTGAATAGTTTGGCCAATAATGTGCGGCGCAACACCACGGCAGACGGTCTCAACTTCGGGTAATTCTGGCATGGTGGATTATTTATTAGCAATAGGCATAGAAAGTAGGGACGCAAGATTTTGCGTCTCTACGGATCACGAAATTATCTGGGGTGCTTCAGCTACTACTGGGACGGTAAATTAACAAAATCTCATGGGTTAACGGGGTTCAAACTCTTGCTCGCCACTTCAAATACATCCTTGGATATATTATCGGTAGTTATAATTCTTTCGAGCTGGGCTTTCATTAACACTTGTCTTTTTTCGTCATACCGAGCCCAGGACGTTAATGCGCCTAGCATACGTGAAGCCACTTGGGGATTAATCGTATTAAGCGCGATAATCTGATCGCCTAAAAACGCATAGCCTTGGCCATTAGCGGCATGAAAATGCAATGGATTACCTTGGCTGAAAGCCCCGATTAATGACCGCACACGGTTTGGATTGGTCAAATCAAAAGCCGGATGATTCATTAATGCCAAGACAATAGCAAAAGCATCGGGCATTTTGCAGGTGGCTTGCAAAGTAAACCATTTATCAATAACCAAAGCCTCCGATTGCCATTGCTGATAGAAACTTGCTAAACACTGCTGTTTATCGGCATGAGGATTGTTAATAATATCCGACAAGGCAGCGATTTGATCGGTCATATTTTTGGCGCTGTTAAATTGCTGCAACGCCCACTGTTGAATCTCGCTATTATTCAATCGGCTCAAATAGCCCAAACAGGTATTTTTGATGCGCCTACGACCAATGGCACCGGCATCAAATTGTCCGGATTCATCACCATGATAGGCTTGGTAAAGCCCACGCAACACCGTTTGAAAATGTTCCGCCAAGTTAAATATGACAAACTCTCTGGCAGCGTGAATAGCGTCTACATCAACCACGGCCATTTGTTCGGCCAGATAGCTTTCCGAAGGTAAAGTTAACAACAAAGAAAAATACGATAAATCGGGCCACTGATGGCTTAACACTTTTTCAAAGGCCTGGATTAGAATGGGATTTAACTGCATTGCCCGATGGTTTTGCAAATCGGCAACTAATCCAAAAATGATTTGGCTGGCCAATTGCTGTCCTGCTTCCCAGCGATTAAAGGTATCGCTGTCATGACTGAGTAAAAACGCCAGCTCATCAAGGCTGCGTTCCATGACCACTTTAACGGGCGCGGAAAAACCTCTCAATATTGACACTACCGGCTGCTGCGCTAAACCTTCAAAGCTAAAAGCTTGCTGCGTTTCGGTGAGCTGCAAAATAATGTCTTTACAAGATTCAGTCTGACCTGCCAATTTGCAGTTTGCCGCAGTGCCATCGGGGTTAATCAAACCCACAATAACCGGAATTAATAACGGCGCTTTAACTGTTTGTCCAGGTGTGACAGGACAGGTTTGCGCTAGCGTTAACGTTAACGTTTGAGCCGCTGCATCGTAGGCTTGCTGCACCGTTAATATCGGCGTTCCGGCCTGCGAATACCAGCGACGAAACTGGCTTAAGTTAATATCATTAGCCGCCTCCATCGCATTGACAAAATCATCACAGGTAACGGCCTGGCCGTCGTGGCGTTTAAAATACAAATCGCTGCCTTTGCGAAAACCTGCTTTACCGAGCAGCGTATGCAGCATGCGTACCACTTCCGCGCCTTTTTCATAAACCGTTAAGGTATAAAAATTGTTGATTTCAATGTAGGCATCGGGGCGGATGGGGTGTGCCATGGGACCTGCATCTTCGGCAAACTGGCGGGTGCGCAGCATATTGACATCTTCAATACGCTTAACGGCTTTTGACGTTTTATCGCCGGTAAATTCCTGGTCACGAAATACCGTAAAACCTTCTTTTAAGCTTAACTGAAACCAGTCACGGCAAGTAACGCGGTTGCCTGTCCAGTTATGAAAGTATTCGTGGCCAATAACGCCTTCAATGTGTTCATAATCAGAATCAGTGGCGGTGTCGGGCCGCGCTAATACAAATTTGGTATTAAAAACGTTTAGGCCTTTGTTTTCCATGGCGCCCATATTGAAATGGCTGACCGCTACAATCATGTACAAATCCAGATCGTATTCACGGCCATAGACTTGCTCATCCCAGAGCATGGCATTTTTTAACGATTGCATGGCGTGCCCGCATTTGTCTAGATCGTGAGGTTCTGCAAAGATTTGCAAACTGATCTCACGGCCCGAACATGTAGTAAAACTGTCTTGCAAACACGCCAACCGGCCTGCAACCAGGGCAAACAAATAACACGGTTTACGAAATGGGTCTTCCCAGGTTACCCAATGACGGTTATCGGGCAGTTCGCCGTATGCCATTTTATTACCATTGGATAATAATACCGGATAGCGGTCTTTATCACCTTCAAGCGTGGTGGTAAAGCGCGTCATCACATCGGGTCTATCTAAAAAGTAAGTGATTTTCCGAAAACCTTCCGCTTCGCATTGTGTGCATAACATGCCATTAGAAAGGTACAGTCCTTCTAAGGCGCTATTGGCTTTTGGATTAATAGTGTTTTCGATAGTCAGTACAAAACTGTGTTGTTGCGGCACATTGTGAATAATTAACGACTCTTCGGTTTGCTGATAGTGTTGCGAGGTTAACTCAATATCATCATTAAGCACTACGCGAAGTAAGGTTAGTTTTTCACCTAATAAAACTAAGGCGGTGCCGGTGGATTGGCTGGCAGGATTACGGATTAAGGTAAGTCTAGCGATTACGGTGGTGTTTTCCTCATCCAGGCTAAAATTGAGTGCAACGCTGCCTATTAAATAATCAGGTACGGTATAGTCTTTAAGATAAATAGTTTTAGGGTTAGCGTCGCGCATTGGAGTTATACCTGCTGGGGGATTGTTTTTTTATTGTGAATAGTGCGATGAGTAACCAGGCGATTAAAAAGCAAACCCCGCCTACAGGTGTAATCATGCCTAGCCAGTTGAGATTAAGCAGGGCTAAGCCGTATAAACTACCAGAAAATAATAAAACACCTAAAAACATCAATACCCCGGCAAAGGTGAGTAAACTGGAGTCCGGTGCTTGTGCCCGAAATTGGGCAATGGCGATAAGGCCTAGCGCATGCCACATCTGGTAAGTGACTGCGGTCTGGTAAACGGCCATCATCTCAGGGCTTAACATCTTTTTTAACGCATGAGCGCCAAAAGCCCCCATGCCCACACCCATAAAAGCACACAGTGCGCCTAGGCATAAAAATCCAGATTTCACAGTCGTTCTCCTTATTTTTCCATGAGCCGTGGCATTAACTGTACCAGATTACAAGGGCGAGTTCGATAATCCAGTTGTTCTTTAATAAGACTATTCCAGGCGGTGCGACAGGCGCTGGCAGAGCCGGGCAAACAAAACACATAGGTTGCATTGGCAACACCTGCGATAGCGCGTGATTGAATAGTGGAGGTTTTAATCTCTTGGTAAGACAACATCCGGAACGTTTCGCCAAAACCATCCAAGACTTTATCCAGTAGAGGTGTGATAGCTTCTGGTGTACCGTCTCTACCGGTAACGCCCGTGCCACCGGTGGTTAAGATGACATTAATCGACTCATCGGCAATCCAGGCTGAAACCGTTGCCCTGATACGGTAAATATTATCTGCGACTATTTTCTTCTCACTAAGCCGGTGGCCGACATCAACAAGACTATCGACTAGGATTTTCCCAGAAACATCATCTGCTTCTGTGCGGGTATCCGATACCACGAGTACGGAAATGTTGAGTGGAATAAAAAATTTTTCTGTCATCACAAATCTATAATTAAATCGAATATTTGCCGTTTTTCACGGCATGGATGGCAAAGAAAATTTGCAAAGCAATAATCAATAGTCCGATGGGCACAATAATTCCTTATTTAGTAACATTAAAATAACCGAATAATCGCAAAGCACAATAAAATACCGGCTAAGCCACAACTTTTCGCCGCTTGAGTTCAAAATAACAATGGGCACACGCACGTACATCAGCTAAGGCCTGATGTGCACCCACGACCGATGTGTTGAAGAGCTTTTTATGCAACTCGTTTAACGTAGGCCATTTATAATCGTAAGGCCCAGGTATTTGGCAGTAGTTTGTTGCCGTTTGCATTGTGCATAAGCGCTGCTTTGAACTTAGCACATTTTTTTGCCCAGAACGCAAAAATTCAGCCCCTAAAATTTTCTCATCGAATGCTATATTATGCGCGACCAAAACCGATGATTGAGCAATGGCAGCGGCGGCTTCAGTGAGAACCTGTGTAAGATCAACACCATTTTCAACTGCCTGTTCAGTTGTAATACCATGAATTTTTACCGCCTCTTTGGGGATAGTAAAACCTTCGGGTTTGATAATATACTCAACGCTGGCAATTTCATTGGCATTTTCATCTGCAAGTAACCAAGCAATTTGCACCAACCTTGGCCAATTGGCTAAATCGGTTACCGGTGCTTTGTAGTTACGTGGCACACCGGTTGTTTCGGTATCAAAAAACAAGTACATCAAACCTCCATCAAATTGTGTGATTTTCAGAGTAGCATGCCATAAACATCCGTGCAGCACTTTACGGCATTATAGCTGTGCTGCGCCTGCGTTAGCAGTATTTCTACTATAAAACCACAAAAAACGCTTCTTGTCCGCGCTGAATATTAATGAGCAAGTCATTGTTAGGATCAGCCACTTGTTTTAATTCGTCAAGATTGTGAATACGATATTGATTGGCGGAAACAATAACATCGCCAGGACGCAAACCTACTTTCCAGGGTTTGGATTTTGTATCGATTTTTTCGATTAATACGCCTTCAACCTGATCTTTATCGGTAACACCCAAGACCGTGCCTTGTAAGGCAGGGTGCAGCTTGCCGCCAAAGAACTGCGGACGTTCCTGCTTACCAATGGTCGCAGTGGTTTGCCGCTTTTCATTGCCGCGATAATAGTCAATGGCTACCGTATCGCCTACTTGCAGCAAACCAATAATATTACGAATATCATGGCTGTTTTTCACCGTTTTGTTATTTGCTGTTATGATAATATCACCCAGTTGCAAACCGGCTTTTTCGGCAGGTGAATTGCTTTCAATTCGACTAATAGCCGCACCCTGTTTGTTTTGCAGATTAAAGGCTTTAACCAGTTCTGGCGTTAAATCCTGGGTCGCAACGCCCAGCAAACCACGTCTGACTTCGCCGTTTTTAACCAATGATTCTTTAATAGTCATGACCATATTGGACGGAATTGCAAAGCCAATCCCTACATTACCACCACTGGGCGCTAAGATGGCTGTGTTCATGCCAATAAACTCACCGCGCAAATTAACCAAAGCACCACCCGAATTACCCGGATTAATGGACGCATCGGTCTGGATAAAGTCTTCGTAACCTTCTATGCCCAAACCGGAACGGCCTAAAGCACTGACAATACCGGAGGTTACCGTTTGTCCCAAACCAAATGGGTTGCCAATAGCCACCACAAAATCACCTACTTTGGATTGGCTGGAGTCGGCAATAGGTAATTGTGTCAGGTTTTCGGCAGGGATTTGGATCACCGCAACATCGGCATCAGGGTCTGTGCCTACCAACCGTGCAGTAAGTTGCCGACCATCGGTCAATGTCACCATTATTTTATCGGCTTTGTGGATAACATGGTTATTGGTCAGCACCAAACCTTGGGCACTGTCGATAATTACCCCTGAACCCAGGCTGTTTTTTTGTTGTCGGGATTGGTTAGGCACATTAAAAAATTGCTTAAAATAGGGATCTTGCATTAACGGATTTTCTTTAGCCTCATTGGTGGAGGTAGAAATATTTACCACCGCCGGCATACTGCGCTCCAGCATGGGCGCTAATGTCGGCAACGGTTGCCCGTCAATTGACGCTGGCAACCCTGCCGCAAAAAGCGCCGAAGTAAAACTCAGGCACACCGGTAAAAGCGTTAATAACAGCCGTTTTTTTATGGATTGAGTCGTCATGTTTTTTCTATCAGGAGAGTTAATTATGCCTATTAAGACAATATAGGTATAAAAATGTTTAATACAAGATGCAATGATTGTGGTTTTTTTAAACAAACCATTGGAGAATAAACTATTATTTCATTGATTGTAATTTGAGAGTTTTTTTCATGGCTGTAGATCTAAGTTCCACGGAAGGATTGATTATCCGTAAGCTCATTCCCCTGGCGAGCTTACCCAGTGCACCGATGAAAGCGCTGTGTGCAGCTATGGAGGTGGAAGAAATTCGCGATGACTTTTTGTTTAAAAAAGGCGATACAGACGATCGTTTGATCTATTTGATTAGTGGTACGGTAACTTTACAAGCCCAGGATCTGGTGATTGATACCATTAAGGCCGATAGCCCCTCGGCACGCTTTGCCTTGGCGCATCAAGTTCCCAGAAAAATCGATGCTTTCGCTAAAGGGGTGGTGCGTTATTTACGCTTAAACGCAGAACAAATCAATAATCCGCCACCGCTGGTTTATCAGGAAGATGAGGGTTATATTGTTATTGAAGAAGATGGCGACGATACCCATGACTGGATAACAACATTGTTAAAAGCGCCGGTTTTCCATAGCTTTACGCCAGCCAACTTCCAGAAAATATTAATCAATCTGGAAGATATCAGTTTTAATAAAGGTGCTGTCATTCTGGAGCAAGGCGATATCGATGATTATTATTATTTGATAAAAAGTGGCGCCTGTCTATTGACTCACAAACCATCCCCTGATGTTAAAGAAATCAAGCTTGCCCAGATTGGCAAAGGCAATAGCCTGGGTGAAGATGCGTTGATTTTTGATGCGCCCAGAACCGAAACCATCACTGCACTTACCCCTGTTGTTTTGATGCGCTTGCATAAAACAAAGTTTGTAGATTTAATTAAAAATCCGTTGTTAAAGTGTGTTGATTTTTTTGAAATCCAGCAGATTTTACAGACGGGCGCTACCTTGCTTGATGTTAGAACAGCGAGTGAGTATCGAGAGCGTCATTTGAACGGCAGTATTAATATTCCGTTTGCGTTGTTAAAAGGCCGATACAAAATGCTGCCTTCAGAAAATCCGGTGATTATTACCGGAAATGATGATAAAACCAGTGAAGCGGCAGCGTTTTTTTTAATCAAGCAACGATATTCTGCATTTGTTTTACAAGGTGGTCTGGATAATATTCCGGTTACACCAGAAAATGAGGCGGTTTTTTTCAATCGTGTCAGTCAATTTTCATCATTGCAGAATGATAGCCACTGGAAAGATGATATCGTTTATGCAGGGGTAGATTGGCTAACATTACCCAATACCGACCTGGATGCGCGGATAGCTTTTTTAGAGTCGGAAAATAAGCGTTTAACAAAAACCCAAGCCGAATTGCAGCAGCATTATGCGCAAATGAAAGCGGACAAGGATGAGGCTGAAAAACAGTGCCGTATATTATTTAAGCAAGTGGATAAGCTAACGCAGGTGCTAAATAAATTTAAGATGGCGCAAACCAATCGTCCGCAACCTTAAAATTTTAAGTGTGCTTTTTTTGCCAGTATCAATAAACCAACAACGCTTTTGCAATTGAATTATTTTCCATCTTTATCTGGGGCAGAAAAATAAATAAAGATAACGATAAAATCTGTTAACCGATGGCCAACAGCTTAATCGCTTCTGTCGCCAAAGGATTTAAGCCCGAACCGTCTTTTTGCGAATATTCAATAATTGCGTTACGCATTCTAGGCTCCCACGCACGCAGGATATGTTTTTTAACACCTTCCGCTGCCAAAGCTTTATCACTTTCAGCATTAAAAAAATTGCTGATATCATTCGCCATTTTTACAAGGTTTTCAATTTTGTTGGACATAATTCACTAAATTAAATAAGGTAATTGGTGTGCGTTAAACGATAAGAATGCGTATACACCACATGTTGGTCATCACGTGCAAAACCAATAAGCGTCAATCCCGCTTCATCAGCTACGCGGATAGCAAGGCCGGTGGGTGCAGAAACTGCAACCAGCAAACTAATGCCCACAGACGCGGTTTTTTGCACCATTTCATAACTGGCACGACTGGTGACAATGACAAAACCGCTAGCAGGATCTTGCCCGGTGCGCAGTAACCAGCCGATTAATTTGTCCAGCGCATTGTGCCGCCCGACATCTTCCCGAACCGCTATAATGCCCTGGTCAGGCGTCGCCCACGCTGCGGCATGCACGGAACCGGTCAGCAAATTAATATTTTGGTGTTCTCTAAGTTTGTCTAATGCCAGCGATAATTCACGATCCGATAATATCACCCCGCGCAAAACAGGAACCGGTTGACGAATCGCCTGTTTTAAAGACGACGCGCCACATAATCCACAGCCAGTGCGTCCGGTTAAGTTGCGGCCTTTATCGGTCATGCATACAAAACGCTCATCGGGAATTTTAATACTGACTTCAATACCTTTGGAGCGCGTATGCACATGGCAAGACAAAAATTCTTGCGCTGAGTTAATAATGCCCTCGGTCATACTAAACCCCAGCGCAAAGTCTTCAAGATTAGTGGGGGTAGCCAGCATAACCACATGCGATACCCCGTTGTAAACCAGGACCACCGGGACTTCTTCGGCAATATAATCCAGCTGGCTAGCATGTTGACCGTGTTGCCACCGGTCAACAGTGCTTTGCTGATAACTTGGCCATCCTAACTCTGGGCAAGGCCCATTAATCATTCGCCATGCCTTGCGCTAACAAATCCAATTGGTCTTCAGAAAAGGCCTGATAATCTTTTTGCCATTCAGATTGCTGGTTCACTTTAGTCACTTGTACAGCCGTGACTTTGTACTCAGGGCAATTGGTCGCCCAGTCCGAGTTGTCGGTGGTGATAACATTAGCACCCGATTCTGGAAAGTGGAACGTGGTGTAAACAATACCCGGTTGCACACGGTCACTGATCAGTGCACGTAACACCGTTTCGCCGGAACGACTTTTAATGCCTACCCAGTCCTGATTATTTACGCCTCTGTCTTCAGCATCGTGCGGATGGATTTCTAAAATATCCTCAGCATGCCAGACATTATTCTCGGTACGGCGAGTTTGTGCGCCCACGTTGTATTGCGACAAAATACGACCTGTGGTTAATATCAACGGGAATTTTGGCGTCACTTTTTCAGCGGTTGGCACGTAACCAGTCAACATAAACAAACCCTTGCCGTCATCACGCATAAATTCATCTTTATGCATAACAGGTGTACCGGCAGGCGATTCATCATTACAAGGCCATTGAATACTGCCCAGTTGGTCAATTTTTTCGTAACTCACGCCAGCAAAGGTGGGTGTTAAACTGGCCAGCTCCGCCATGATTTCTGATGGATGGCTGTAATTCATCGGATAGCCCATGGCATTGGACAACATTTGCGTCACTTCCCAATCCTGGTATTTTGCCAGCGGTGTCATTACTTTACGCACTGGCGAAATACGACGTTCGGCATTGGTAAACGTGCCATTTTTTTCCAGGAATGACGAACCAGGGAAGAATACATGGGCAAACTTGGCGGTTTCATTCAGGAATAAATCCTGCACGATAACGCATTCCATAGAACGCAACGCAGCGTGGACATGCTGGATATCTGGATCAGATTGCGCAATGTCTTCACCTTGCACATAAAGCCCCATAAAGGTTTTATCGATGGCCGCTTCAAACATATTGGGAATACGCAAACCTGGCTCAGGACTCAATTCCGCGTGCCATGTTATCTCAAATAAGCCACGGGTAATGTCATCCGATACATGGCGGTAGCCTGGATATTCATGCGGGAAAGAACCCATATCACACGAGCCTTGTACGTTGTTTTGGCCACGTAGCGGATTAACACCCACGCCTTTTCGTCCCAAATTACCGGTCGCCATTGCCAAATTAGCAATGCTGATAACCGTGGTTGAACCTTGGCTGTGTTCGGTTACGCCTAAACCATAGTAGATAGCTGAATTTTTGCCGGTTGCATAAAGTCTTGCCGCAGCTCTCACATCAGCAGCAGGTACACCCGTAATGGCTTCGGCATTTTCTGGCGAGTGCATATCCTGGCGAATAAACGTACGCCATTTGTTGAACGATTCGATATCACAGCGCTCGTTAACAAAATCTTCATCAACCAGATTTTCGGTGACGATCACGTAAGCCAAGGCATTCATTAACGCGACGTTGGTGCTAGGGCGCAATTTTAAATGGTAATCGGCTTCAACATGCGGAGTTTTCACCAGATCAATTTGGCGCGGATCGACCACAATGAGATTAGCACCTTGACGCAGACGTTTTTTCATCAACGATGCAAATACCGGATGGCCATCGGTAGGGTTAGCACCGATCACCATAATCACATCGGCTTCCATCACTGAATCAAAATCTTGCGTACCGGAAGATTCACCAAAAGTTTGTTTTAAGCCATAGCCAGTGGGCGAGTGGCAAACACGGGCGCAGGTATCAACGTTATTATTACCAAAACCGGCGCGGGTGAGTTTTTGCATCAAGTACACTTCTTCGTTGGTGCAACGCGATGAAGTGATGCTGCCAATAGAATCTTTACCGTATTTGCTTTGTAGGCGTTTTAATTCTGAAGCGGCATGGTTAATGGCCTCTTCCCAGCTGACTTCTTTCCAGGGATCGCTGATATTGGCACGAATCATGGGTTTAGTAACGCGATCTTTATGCGTTGCATAACCAAAGGAAAAGCGGCCTTTTACGCACGAATGGCCATGATTGGCCTGGCCGTCTTTGTTCGGTATCATACGGATGACTTGCTCGCCTTTCATTTCGGCTCTAAATGAGCAACCGACTCCGCAATACGCGCAAGTGGTAATAATGGCATGTTCGGGTTGACCGTGATCAATAACCGATTTTTCCATTAAAGTAGCGGTGGGACAGGCTTGTACACACGCGCCACAGGAAACGCATTCAGAATCCATGAACGATTGATTCTGGCTGGGCGATACTTTGGAATCAAAGCCACGGCCATCAATGGTCAGCGCGAAAGTACCCTGGGTTTCTTCACAGGCTCTAACGCAGCGTGAACACACAATACACTTGCTGGGGTCAAAACTAAAATACGGGTTGCTTTCGTCTTTAACGGCGCTCAGGTGGTTTTCACCGGCGGGGTTATAACGCACTTCGCGCAAACCTACCGCACCGGCCATATCTTGCAATTCGCAATCACCGTTGGCAGAGCAGGTTAAGCAATCCAGTGGATGATCTGATATGTACAATTCCATCACACCACGGCGCACATCGGCCAGTTTGGGGCTTTGGGTGGATACTTTCTGGCCTTCGGCAACCGGCGTGGTGCAAGATGCTGGCATACCGCGTCCGCCTTCAATTTGCACTACGCACAAGCGGCAGGAGCCAAACGGTTGTATGCTATCGGTTGCACATAATTTGGGAATATCAATACCAATAGTGGCCGCCGCACGCATAACCGATGTACCCATAGGCACAGTTACTGTAAAACCATCGATTTCCAAGGTAACCGTTTGCGCTACTTCAGAGGCAGGCGTACCAAAATCTTGTTGTTTATTAATGCTCATCCGGGCTTTCCTCGTATCATTATTTGGCTGCTACGGCCGTATACTTTTGTTGTTTCTTTCCGTCAGAAGCTCATTAAAATGCTTCAAATGGATACATAACTGTTAATTTATTTTCAATGGCTTTTTTGTTGCCTGTCTTCTCAAGATAAACACAGTCATCTTGTGCTTTCATGTTCAGGGAAAAAATCTTTTTCTAGCATCTGTGCAAAACTATAAGGACATTGTTCCGGAAAATATATTTTATCTATTCCCGTTTCATCTTCCGCACTCAGTTTCGCTTTTTCATAGGCGACAACTATTTTATCCCCCAAGTCATATTGCAGGCTCGGACTATCCTCAAGCAATCCTGATATATCAATGCGTTGCGTTAAAATTGTATTTTTCCAACTTCTGGAACGTAAAGCCGATTGAAATTGCCATTTCAGCAAATGCGCCAGTAGAACCGTTAAGCGACTCATGAGTTCTCTTTTTTCGCTTTTACTCATGGCTTCCAATTCCTCGGCAACATGCTCAATATCCACTTCAGCAAACCGATTTTTACGCAATAACTCAGCGCTTTTAATCAGCCAGGCATAAAAATCTTTGTTGTAATCGGCTGTTGTTTCCATAACGTTGATTTTAATCCTCTAAAAATGCATATTTTCGAGAAATGGCGATTATTAATAACTCATATATAGTTAACTAACCCAGTTACAAGCAACTCAAGCCAATCAATACATTTATTGCGTTATCCCAAAATCTTCAGGGAAATGATTCAGGGCGCTTAAGACGGGATAGGGTGTCATGCCACCTAAAGCACACAACGAACCATTCAGGAGCGTATTACAAAGATCCCGTAACAACGGCACATTTTTAGCCAACTCTTTGCCAGCCATAATATCCTCAATCACTTCGCGTCCACGGGTAGATCCTATACGGCACGGCGTACATTTACCGCACGATTCTATCGCACAAAACTCCATACTGTAGCGTGCCATTTCTGCCATATCGACGGTATCGTCAAACACGACAATGCCGCCATGCCCCAATACCGCCCAGATGGCTGCGAATGATTCATAATCCACCAGGGTATCAAATTGTGATTCAGGCAAATAAGCACCGAGTGGCCCACCGACCTGCACCGCACGAATCGGTCTGCCGGTTGCCGAGCCTCCACCGTACTCATATAAAAGTTCACGTAAAGTCAAGCCAAACGCTAATTCCACTAGACCGGCGTGCTTAATATTACCCGCCAACTGTATTGGCAACGTACCGCGTGAGCGTCCCATACCGAAGTTACGGTAAAACTCGCCGCCTTTATCCAATATAATCGGCACGGTAGCTAACGAGATAACATTGTTAATCACCGTAGGCTTGCCGAATAAGCCGCTAATCGCTGGCAGTGGTGGCTTAAAGCGCACCAAGCCGCGCTTACCTTCCAGACTTTCCAGTAACGAGGTTTCTTCGCCGCAAATATACGCGCCTGCACCTAAGCGCACTTCCAATTCAAATTTCTTGCCACTGCCTTGAATATTATCGCCCAAATAACCGGCGGCGTGTGCTTTGGTAATGGCTTCATTTAAAGCGTCATAAGCATGTGGATATTCCACGCGCAAATAAATATAACCTTGCGTTGCGCCCACTGCTAACCCAGCAATAGTCATGCCTTCTATTAGCACAAACGGATCATCTTCCATAATCATACGATCTGAAAATGTGCCGGAATCGCCTTCGTCAGCGTTACAGACAATGTATTTCTGATCGCCATGGGCATTCAACACTGTGTTCCACTTGATGCCGGTTGGAAAAGCTGCGCCGCCACGTCCCCGTAATCCTGAATCAGTGACCTGTTTGACAATTTCCTCAGGCGTAAGTTTCAGGGCATTCGCTAAACCACGGTAACCGTCGTGGCTCAAATAGTCTTCTAAACTGACAGGATCAGTAATGCCGACGCGGGCAAAGGTCAGTCTTTCCTGTTTTTTAAGATAGGCAATTTCTTCAGTTAATCCCAAGCTTAGGGCATGCTCGCCGCCTTGGATGAAATTGGCATCAAACAAGCTTGTAACATCCGAAACTTGTACGGGGCCATAAGCGATGCGACCTTGTGCGGTTTCAACTTCTACCAAAGGTTCAAGCCAGAATAGGCCTCTGGAGCCATTGCGCACTAACTTAATGTCAATAGAACGCTTTTGGGCTTCTTGTGCGATAGCCGCAGCAATACGGTTTGCGCCTAAAGATATTGCGCTGGAATCGCGCGGAACATAAACAGTGATACTCATTCGCCCGCTCCTAACGCACCGATAACATCATCAAACAATTGTGGCGACACGCGGCCATAAATATCTTTGCCAATTTGCATGGCAGGCGAGCAGGCACAATTACCTAAGCAATAAACAGGTTCCAGGGAAAACTTTCCATCGGCAGTGGTTTCGTGAAAATCGATACCTAATGTGCTCTTAACATGGGCTTCCAGCTTTTTGTTACCCATGGCCTGACAAGATTCGGCAAGACACAAGTGAATGGTGTGTTTACCCGGTGGTGTTTCACGAAAATAGTGGTAAAAGCTGATCACACCATGAACTTCTGCACGCGAAAGATTAAGCGTTTTTGCAATATCAGCAACGCTTTCTGGGGGAATGTAGCCTAATGTATCCTGTATACTATGAAGAATGGGTAAAAGTGCGCCGGGTTTGTCTTTAAGGGCAGCAGCTATCTCTTGCACAGTGAGCTGGGTAGTGCTTGGTTCGGTCATGTTTATCTCACGTCGGTGGGCTCCGCCCAATAAAACAACAGGTGTCCGTTAGTTGTATCGCAAATATTTTCAGGCGCTAGCATAGCATAAAACTTTATGTGTAAAAATACATATAAAACAGCCTGACTATCCGCATTCAAGCAGGTCTTGACAGCTTGAGCAGGCTCAGTTTGTTAATGCTTAAAAACTAAAGTATGACAGCGCAGAAATTTAAAGTTTAATAAGAACGTGTTATAGCTAACCGAATAACGCTTAACTGGATGGAAAGTATAATTCATATAAAAAAACCGGCGGATTATATAACGAAAGTATTTATATTTTTGACTGGGGCAGGGGAGAAACCGTGCTATGGAATATCAGCATTACTTCTTTAGGGTAATAATGGGCCAGTTGGCTTGCGCGGCAAAAGAGGCTAATTTTTCATCAGGATCAACCGCAACTGGATTATCTACTAATTTTAATAACGGCAGATCATTATGCGAATCACTGTAAAACCAACTGCCTTCCAGTGTGTGTTTTGTTATTTTTAGCCATTCTTGCAACAGGGTTACTTTGCCTTCCTGAAAACACGGTACACCGGTAAATTTTCCGGTATAGCGGCCATCAATAAACTCTGGTGTAGTCGCCAACAGGATATCAATGCCATATAAACTGACTATCGGTTCAGTTACAAAGCGGTTGGTTGCCGTAATAACCAGAACGGTGTCGCCTTTTTGTTTATGTTTGGCAATCAGTTGTTGTGCAGGTTTTAATAATAAAGGTTTGATGATGTCTGTTATAAATTTTTCGCGCCACTGATAAAGCTGTTCAGGTTGATTATCTGCCAATGGCTTTAAAGAAAAATTTAAAAACGCAATAATATCTAATGTGCCGTGCTTGTAGTCTTCATAGAAGGTAGCATTGGCGCTCTCATAATACGCTTTATCAACAACACCCTGGTCGACTAGAAATTGTCCCCATAAATAGTCGCTATCATTAGCAATCAGGGTATTATCCAAATCAAAAATCGCTAAACTCACAGTCATCCTTCACTCAAATAGTTAGCTGCGTACTATAGCATCCGTACATTTTTTATGAAACAATGTTGGTATTTAAAGACTGATCTACTTCGCAATTCTATCGTAATCCAGATTGAGAAGAGGTAGGATAACACTAACAGGTTTTAGCATGATAGACTCTAAAGGGTACCGGCCTAATGTCGGCATTATCCTGTGTAATGACGAGGGTCGTGTGTTTTGGGCAAAACGGATGGGGGTAAACGCTTGGCAGTTCCCTCAAGGCGGCATTAATGATGACGAAGACCCCGAAACAGCGATGTATCGTGAACTATGGGAAGAAACAGGACTTGAACAGCAGCATGTTCAAATTTTGGGACGCACACGCTACTGGCTACGGTATCAATTACCGGAACGTTACATACGTAAAAGCTCAATGCCTTTATGTATAGGCCAAAAGCAGATTTGGTTTATGTTGCGTTTAGTCACTACCGATGCGGATGTTTGTTTTAACCGTTGTTCCAAGCCGGAATTTGACGATTGGCGCTGGGTGGATTATTGGCAGCCCCTCAAAGATGTGGTGTACTTTAAACGCAAGGTATATCAAAAAGCTATGGGTGAATTGGGCGCGATTCTTACGGTAGATTCCGTACCGGTGAATGCCACAGGCTATTTAACCAAAGAAAAACGCGAAAGCGCAAAAGATAAGCTGTTGATAGGTGTATCCGGTTAGTAGCCATGTATGTACATTTGTAAGCCGGTCAGCGGTTCGGTTAGGCGAATGACTTCCGATTTAATGTCGCCATTATTATAAAGTGAAATAATGCGATAGCCGGGGAGTGCATCGTCTAAAGAAAACTCTTTGGCCTTAGGCTTAAACTGGTAACAGGTTGACGGCGTTCCCATTATCTTTACCCCTGCCATATTAGACTCCCAACTTTGGTGGATATGTCCATGGGCTATCGCTTTTACCTGTGGATAGCCCTTGATTGCCGCGAACAATTGTTTGCGGTTTTTTATAATCATGGTATCCATCCAGCTACTCTGCGTTTCCACACAGTGATGATGCACAGCAATCAACGCATAATGATTTACATTATTCATCAAACAGTGTTCCAGAAACACTAATTCCTCGTTTGACAAAAATCCGCCCTCAGCGCCGATTATCTGGCTGTTCAAACCAATCAATTGCCAGTTGTTTAGAAACAGATGCTTACGGCAGGAAATGGTCCCACTGCTAAATACCTGCTGCATAAGGTCAAAATCATCATGATTACCAGGCAGGCAAATACAAACTGTATTGTAGGGTTCAAGAATATCTTTAATAAACTGATAACTGGCCATACAAGGATCTTGAGCCAAATCGCCCGTTAGCAGAATCACATCAAAATGATGGCTGGCAAAAGCGTGCTTAATAACCTCCTGAAAATAATGCGCCGTATTAATACCCAACACTGTTGCAGTCGGCGAAGCTAAAATATGCGAGTCAGTAACATGCAATATTGTTATGCATTCTTTGAATTTAGTCATGGCATCACTTATTCCAGTGCCCTGTAAAGAATTTTAGAATTTCTTTGCGGATTGTATAGTTTTTTTAAAGGTGCGGGTAGGCTATTAATATCTGACAACACAAACCCACGTTCAATAAACCAGTGCGTAGTTTGCGTTGACAACACAAATAAGCTGTTTAAATTTAACTTTTTGGCTTTTAAGCACGCATAATCAAACAAACGTTGGCCGCGTGCAGCTCCTTGGTAATTAACATGCACAGCAAGACAGGCAATTGCCCCGAATTTTTCTTGCTCATCGGCATGTAACGCCGTACAACCGATGATTAGGCCGTCGCGTTCAATAATGATGTAATCATTGATTTCCATTTCAATCTTTTCACGCGAGCGTTTAGCCAGTATCCCTTGTTGCTCCAAGGGTTTTATCAGCTCCAAAATGCCGCCAATATCGTTTAAAGTTGCCGTGCGCAATTCTTCAAAAGGCGTGGAACTGACTAAGGTGCCGATACCATCACGGGTAAAAAGTTCCAGCAACAATGCACCATCTTGCGTTCTATCAATCAAATGCACTCGACTGATACCCGCCTGGCAAGCTTGAATGGCCGATTTGATCGGTAAACGGATAAGCTCCGGCATGTCTGGATATTGTTGTAATAAAGTATGCGCTTCGGTGCTGGTCATTTGCCGTATGGGTTCATCATTACCGGGATTCCGGCAGGTGGTTTCAGTCAGCAAGATCAATTTTTCGGCGTTTAAAGCAATGGCTACGGCTGTCGCCACTTGTTCGCCTGATAAGTTAAAAATTTCGCCACTGGGCGAATAACCGATAGGCGATATTAATACCACCGCATCCTGATCCAATTGCTGATGAATAGCGACACTATCAACGCGGCGCACTTCGCCGGTATGGCAGTAATCCATGCCGTCAATAACGCCTATAGGTTTGGCGGTAATGAAATTACCCGAGGTTACCTTTAATTCGGAACCTGCCATTGGCGAATTAGCCAGCCCCATGGATAGCAAGGCTTCAATTTCTACGCGCACTAAACCTGCGGCTTCTTTGGCGCATTGCAGCGCCAGGTCATCGGTAATACGTAAATTGTTATGAAACAGGGCAGGATGATTAAGCTTGGCCAGACGTTGGTCTATATGAGGGCGTATGCCATGCACCAAAACCAGGCGTATCCCTAAACTGCTCAGCAAAGCAAAATCATGTACATGATGATCAAAATCTTCATCGAGTACAGCTTCGCCGCCAAAAGAGATGACAAAGGTTTTGTTACGGTGGGCATGGATGTAAGGCGATGAATTCCGAAACCAGCTTACAAATGCGTTTTGAAGTTCCATGATGTGTTTTTTAAGATGAGGCGCGAATTACCGGCGCTTTTTACGCTAGCGCGTGAACAATTTAGCGCTAATTATAGCGAGCTTTCTTAAAAGTACGTCGTAATAGTTACGTCTAAAAAAGGTAATAGTGACTTGACTTTGAAGATAAATAATTTTCTACTCATCAGCGCCGATATAAGCTGCCAGCACTATCCAGAAGCCGCTTTTGAGCGGCAAAATGGCGCTCAATATAGCCCAGTGTAAAGCGTTCATAGTGGGTTTGCGCAGCAACTTGTTCGATAAGTGTAGGCGCTAAACAGCTTAACGGTCGACCAGTACTCATGGCGAGAATTTGGGTTTGTGCGGCGCGTTCCAGGAAATATAAGTCGTCGAAAGCCTGTGCAACTGTCGGCGCGGCGGTGATAACGCCATGATTGCCCAGAAACAGTACATCGGCATCGCCCAGGATTTTCGCCATGCGTTCACCTATGGAATCGCACAACGCTACGCCGTCGTAATCGGTATCGGGTAGTCCCTACAAATCAATGCAGGTTGATTTTTATCAATGGGTTACCAAAATAGGTGCCACAAACAGGAATCTCCAAGTCAATGCCTCCTGAGTTA